>SFFY01000062.1 GCA_004556745.1 Bacteroidales bacterium
CGGACACGCCTCCGCCATGAAAATGCATGTAATGGCCGCAAAAGCCCAGGTTATTGAGGATGCGCTTGGCAAGCTTGTCTTCCGAGCTAACCGCTTCGGGTACATCCGCCGGCTGTGACGGGTCGCCGCCGGGCTCGTGCGAACAAAGGCTAAGAGGTTCATCGCACATAATTTAGTGCTGCTCCTTTCTTTAGTTAGGTAGTGGAATTGTTTTGTGCCTAACCAATTTAGGAGCGTGAGAAATCAAAGTCAAGGTACCAAACTAGTGGTTACGCGGTTTTACCAAACCGCGTAACGGCTCGACGCTGCAAACCCGCCAGAGCGGCAATCTGCCTTTCAACTTCGGCGGCATGACCAGAAGGTCAATGCCGCCTCGTTTCAAGGCACCTTGCTCACTCTGGCGGGTTTTCGCTGACTTCGCCAAAACATCGGCGTTGCCCTTGTTGGGATAGTCGTTGGGGACGTTCTTGTTTGACTAGTCGTTTAAGAACGTCCCCAACGACTAACTTAAAAACTATGCCGGATTACGGGGCTGAATGACGGATTGCCGGCCATGCCGAAATTGGTAAAAAGAAAACCGCAGGTAGAAGGTTCGCTATGATTTGAAAATAAGGGGTGTGGTTGGCTCATTCAGGTTCAGCCCCGTAATCCGGCATAGTTTTGAAATGGCACTGAATAAGTGGCGGCAAATGAGCCGCAATGAAGCAAGCTAGCCCCTCGTTTCCGAAACCTTTCCGCAACAATTTGCCCTTCGTGCCGCTCGACTCCGCTCGCAACGTCCCCTGCGCTACACTTAGTTGCACTGTGGCGCCGTTGCGCCGCGCCCGATCCAAGGGGGACACTCATGAAGAACACTCAGCTGTTGCTGATCAACGATATGTGCGGCTACGGCAAGGTCGCGCTTTCCGCCATGCTGCCGGTGCTGTCGCACATGGGTTACCGTATCCACAATCTGCCGACGGCACTTGTGTCCGATACGCTCAACTATCCCAAGTTCTACATCCACGACACCACGGAGTACGTGCGTCAGAGTCTTGCCATCTGGGAAGAACTCGGCTTTGAGTTCGACGCCATCTCGACCGGCTTTATCGTGACCGAGGAAGAGACGCGCATTATCTCGGACTTTTGCCACCGCCGTGCGCAAAAGGGCACCAAGGTGTTCGTCGACCCCATCATGGGCGACAACGGCAAGCTCTATGCGGGCGTGCCCGAGTCCACGATTGGCCTTATGCGGCACCTGCTGGAGTGCGCAGACTACGCGGTGCCCAACTATACCGAGGCGTGCCTGCTTGCCGATAGGCCTATTGCCGAGCAAATTACGCCCGAAGAGGCCCGCGCCCTTGTGGACGCCGTGCGCGAGCTGGGTGCCAAGTCGGTGGTCATTACGAGCACCGTGGTCAATGGCACGAACGCGGTTATCGGTTACGACCATGTGGCGGGGGAGTACTTTACGATTCCCTTTGAGCTCATTCCGGTCTATTTCCCGGGCACGGGCGATACGTTCTCGGCAGTGCTCGTCGGCCGCGTTATGGCAGGTTGGAGTCTGCAGCGCGCGACGTCCGATGCCATGCGTGTGGTGGCCGAGCTTATCGAGCGTAATGCCGACCAAGAGGACAAGTCGGCCGGTCTTCCCATCGAGGCCTGCCTGGATGTGATTGACCATGAGTAGCGCCAGCGAAAGCGGCCCCGAGCCCGCGAGCGAGGGCAAGTTGCTCGGCGCGCCACGCGGCAAGCGCCCACGTATCCGCATTAGCTGCGTGGACCAGCTGGGCACGTGCCGCTGCCACCATGGCCACAAGCCCGGCGACGTCTTCGACTTCGACCGCGATCGCGGCAAGATGTGCTCCATGGCCTGCCATGTGGGCTTTCCCTATATCGACATCCTGCGCTACGGCGGAACCGTGCCCGGCAACGAGCCCGGTACGGCAAAGTTCTGCTGCCCCGAGGTCGATACGTTGAACGTCTGGCTCGCCGAGATCGTCGACGAGTAATCGAGCGTGGATTTTCTCCCACCAAGATAATGAGCGTGGATAATCTCCCGTTTAGAGCGCCGTTTTGCGTTCAAAGTGGGAGATTATCCACGCTCAATTTGTATGCGGGAGATTATCCACGCTCATTTTATGCCGATGGCGTGGCTCACGCATCCGCGCCGCCCGGGCGCCTACAGTTGCTCGAGCATGGCCGTGCAGCCGGCGAGCACATCGCGGTAGGTGGCATCGAAGTTGCCGGTGTACCAGGGATCGGCGACGTCGCCGGGGCGATCGGTCCAATCCAGCAGCCGCGAAATCTTGCCGTCGGCATCGTCGCCGAAGATGCGACGCAGGCCGCGCGCGTTCTCGGCATCCATATAGACGATGTGGTCCCAGTCACCATACTCCGCGCGACGAACCTGGCGCGCGCGGTGCGCAACGACGGGAATCCCGACCTCGCGCAGCTTGGCGACGGTGCCATGATGCGGAGGGTTGCCAATCTCCTCGGTCGAGGTCGCGGCAGAATCAATGACGAACTCCGCCTCGCGCCCAGCACGGCGCACCAGCTCGGCAAACACCGACTCAGCCATCGTCGAGCGACAGATGTTCCCATGACAGACAAATAGGATTTTGCGCATTGGCTAAAACCTCTCGAATATCAGAGTTTTCGCAGATAATCGCACTGCTTTTTGATCCCTCGTCAAGGACAGAATATCAAATTGATTCATAAATGAGCGGATTATTCTTCTTTCCAGCGTCGTAAGAATTGTCGTAAAGAACGAGGGTTTACGACTTGTTGTCACAATGTTGACCGTCCTTTGCATCCAATTTTCAGCATATCCTCTCTGACGTCGTCGAAATCAAGATGGGTGTATGTGTTAAAAGTCACGTTGATGTCGGAGTGGCCCATGATGCATTTTAGCTTCGCAGGGTTCATTCCCCTGCGTGCCATCTTCGAGCAGAAGGTATGTCGGCAGACATGTGGTGTGATTTTGGGAAGCTCATCCTTGTAGATGCGATTATGTTTCTCTATCGCGTGGTGGAAGTACTTCTCCCAGTGCAGGGCAACACGCGGCATCTCGTTTTTATCAAGAAACAGAAAACCGCTAACACCGTCAACGACCGGCTCACTCGAAGGCTTTAGACGTTGCGCAAGGATACTCCTGAAACACTCTGTCACGGCTTGAGTCATGGGAACATAGCGGATCCCGCTCTCCGTCTTGGGACGTTCGATGTAGTATCGCATGTTGCTGGTCCGCTGAAGTTGCTTGTTTACCCGAATGCTTCCGTTTTTGAAATCAAGGTCTTCGACGGTAAGACCGCAGAATTCAGAAATGCGCAGGCCCGTATTTAGAAGGATGTAGATGGCGTCACGATAGCGGTGAAAGTGTTCATCGCCCTCCACGAAAGCAAGAAATCTGCGTTCTTGGTTAGTGGCCAAGGCCTTGCGTGTAACCATGTCGTTTGTCAGTATCGTTGCGAGCTCGAAATAGAAGGGATTTCGGCGAATCAGGCTGTTCTCCTCTGCCAGTTGAAACGCCGGTCTCAGAACACCACGGATGCTATGGATTGTGCTATAGCGCTTGCCGTGGATTTTTTGCAGGTTGATGAGCCATTCCTTGGCATCAAGGGAGGTGACACCGCATATTCGTCGCGAGCCGAATTCATCTGTAGCAAGAAAATTGAGGATTGTCTTGTAGGCGGCTCGAGTGGATTGTTTCACGGCAGTCTTTGTTTCAGTGTAACGAGATGCGAGTTCGTAGACTGTCATATTGTTCGGCGCGACCTTATCAAGCAGATCGCGCTGGATCTCATGCTCCAACGCGCGCAAGCACGGACTGGCTTTCTTCCCCTTCGGAGTTAGATCATGAGTTGTCAAGGTCCACGAGTAGACGCTCCGCGTTTTACCTCTTGCATCCACATACTTGAAGCAGTAACGGCCGTTTTTTCTCTGGCTTTCCCCGCGTCTGAGGATTCGCCCTTTGCTGTCTTTTCTCACAGTCACTAGCAGGCTCCTTCCTGTTCAGAAAAGAGCCCCGATGCGATATTTCAAGATTATCGCACGGGGCCCGATTGGTTAAGCTGTCAAGTGCGAAACGGTGTCGAGAAGCTCTTTATAAAGAGCGTTGGCGCAGGACGAGGGGGCGAGTCCTCGCGCATAACTCGAATATGGGTTTGTACGAGAGGAACCTTCGACCGGCCAGTATCCGTCGAGATCGTGCCTAAACTCAGAGAGACAGATCTCCCTCGTCTGCATCTCCGCAACGACGGAGAGGCGCCTCTCAAGTTGACCAAATCCGTCGACATCGTTTTGCGGACGATAAGTCGCGGATCGGCGCATCTGTTCTCCATAGAATTCCAAGGGGCTGTAGGGCGTCGTGACGATTACGAGATCGGCGGCTATCGCTTTGTCGGAATATCGGGACGGTGCCATCACCTCATGCTCCATCGCATAGGGATCCGTGATGCGAAGCAGGTCGGCGTAGGGGATGGATGAGGGACGAAGTTCGTCAAGAATCACCGTGTGCTTGCCCTCATACCCCTGAAAGATGTCTCTCGTAGATCCAGAGACGAAGAACGGTTCGCCCTTCCGCTTCGCATAGAGCTTTGCGAGGGTGGACTTCCCCGTTCCAGCAGGCCCGAAGATCCAAACTGATTCCACCCTTCTTTCGCCCTTGAGCATCAACCCCCGCCATTCCCGGGCCTGAACCTGAAGGCGGCGTGCATAAACGTCTTCGATCTGACGCTATGTCCGGGCATATTCGGATCCGGAGAGCTGAGAGATCAAGGACTCCTTGTCGATACGACCTTCGAGAAGGTCATCGAGAAGGACTTTGATGCTGCTATGGGACCTCGTTCGAGCAACGCGCGACTCAATAGAAGCAAGTAGCGCTGGGTAATCGAAATTGGAGCGCACGATTTTGGGGTCGTACTGATGCTTGGATCGTGCGCCATCCGTTCTGTGGCACAGGTAGGAAAAACCGTTTTCCACACCTGCCTTCCAAGCCTCGATGCGCTCAGGTTTATCTCCAAGGAGCTTCGCGATGCTATTGAGCGAGCGCGGATTCTGGAACTCCATCATCACGTGAAGATGCGCGGCTGCCGGACGTCCCGCGTCCGTCGTGTCGCTGTCGTGCACGATGCCCGCATAGCGCTTCGGGGCGAGTGTTTCGATTCTTCGGTACATTTCGTCCACAAGACGGGGCAGGTGATCGAGCTGCTGCTCGTACATCATCGCGCGGGTCTTCATGGGCAGAGAATTGGTCATGGTTCCGAGTCCTTTCTCGTAAATGAGCTATTTCGGGACGATTTTGGAACGCGCCCGAGGGTGCGCCTTGGGATAACAAGCTCCCCAAGGCGCATAAATGAGCAGAATTTCAAGTAATGGAACAATCGACGGGGTCCGCTTTTGCTGCGCGAAGCGGACCCCGCGGTGGTTATTCTCTGAAGTACAGGTCAAGGAGCCGCCCAAGCTCGCGGTACACGGGGAAGTCCATGATCGGAAAATGCACAAAGCCGATGCGGTCGTGCGCCCCGTCCGTACTGCTGAACCAAGCGTCGCCCGGGGAGAAGGTGCGAGGTGCACCGAGGTCGAGCAGGCGTTCCGCGCCCCATATGAGCCGCGCCTCGGGAAGCGTCGGCTTGAAGAGGACGCGGGTGCTGCACGCCGAGCGCAGCATCGACGGCAAGCCCCCCTCCTCAACAGACGCCTCGGCGATCGAGATGATGGCGTAGCAGCCCGCGCTCGCCCCCATCGTTACGATGCGCTTCACCAGCCCATCAAACGTCGCAAGGCAGTAATCGGGGTCCTCCTTGCTCGCGCGCTTGGGAAACAGCGTGCGGAGTGCCACGTACTCATCCATGAAGAGAAGCGAAACGTGAAGCCCCGCATCCCACCAGTGCACGGCGTCTCCCGTCTCTGTCGACCTGTCGTTGAGGAAGCTCTGTCGCTCTTTGATGCTGTCGGCGAACCGTGATAACGCAGACAGGATTGCGCGAGCGTCCCCGTCAGCATTCAGTGAAACCACGCGAGGAAGTCGGGAGGGCTCGGCCTGCTTGGGGTCTATGATGAGGACTTGCGATCCGTGTCCGTCAGGACCAGCCAACAGGGCTTGGAGCAAGAGGGCGATCACGCCCGTGGTCTTTCCAGCGATGAGCATGGAACCGGAGGTGCGGAGGTCGATGCTCGTGCCGTTTTGAACGCGGAATTCGTAGGCGTTCGCCGGGCACAAATCCTCGACACGCGATGCCTTGATCTCTCGATGCAACGTCACATCTTCAAGGAAGAAGGTCACTTGATTGCATGCGACGTCTGCTTCGGCAAGTACGACGGCGTAGCGGGAGAACCTTCCGCGAAGTCGGGAGCTAATGCTAGGTCCCATCTTCGATATTTCTTCTGCCGTTGAGGATGAGGTTGAGATGGCGAGCTCGAACTGTCCAGGAGCCGTCTCTTTGCAAGAGATGTCGGGAAGAAGCTCGCCTTCTCGCAGGTGTAGAGGATTCCCGTAACGTGGATCAAAGAGCCCCTTCCTAATGCGTGCATGCAACCGTGTTGATTCAGATAGCATGACGTAATGTGTGATCCCTCCCGCAAACAACATGGTCCCAGCGAGGCTAAGAGTGGCCGCTGCGGAGGTAAGGTTGCCGCCAAACGCCATCACCGTACTGGGCTCTATGGCGATGGGCGCAAGAATGGTGTTCACGAATAGCCCGATGCAATAAACGCACGCGGCGACCGCAAATAAAGCGACCCCCAGCACACAAAGCTTTGCGCTGGGGGTCGAATACACGATCGCCGGTGCGCCACTGGAGTAACGCACCACAATCACCTAGCCCTTCGCGGGGATGACGGTAATGCCGTCCGCCGTGATGGACAACTGGTTGCGATAATCACCGTAAACCTTTGCGACCACGCCGGTGGGAATGACGTGCTGATTGACGGGAATCTCGATATCGTTCGAAACCTTGATGGAAAGCTTCTCGAAACGATTGCTGACCACCTCGCCTTCGTTTTGGTGATACTGCGTGTTATCGGTTGTGATCACCACGTCGATCTTGGTGCCGCGATGCTCTTTGGTGTTTTAATCAACCCATTTACCACCTCCGACACAAAGGAAACGCTTGCCTTTCGCAAAAGCTTCCCAATCGAACTTCATAAACTGATTCAATTTCCTCATACTCGAACTCCTCTCAATCCAATTATTTGCTGACTCCGCGTTGCGGCTCGCCGTGGACATCGAGATAGAGGCGCAGGACGTTGCGCAAGATCTCCTCGACATTTCTTGTTGCGGCATGAAGATCATCGTCCCCAAACATTGCCCCATGGAGCTTCGTGTGGGCACAAAGAATCTGGCGATACATGACGCGAGAGAACATCTCTTCGGCCTTCAGGGCATGTCGAACAGCTCGTTCAGAACAAGTCGGCATGCTCGCCGAAGACTCCTTTATAGACGACATTGCCGTACTGGTTGTTGAGATGGAGCCGCATTCAAACGGTCCGCGCATGATCTTCGGTCGGGTCATACACACCTCTTTCCTAAAATTGGATATTACCGACGATTCGTCAACCGTCATCGAGCACTCGGTGAGCACATCATGCCATAAGCTTCTGAGCTGGGATTATTTCGCAAGGACCTGTCGTTCTCGACGTCCTCTGATGAGAAGAAGTGGGGCGTAATGATGACAAAGTATTCAATCACGGAACAAACACAATTTAATAATCACCCAGATGGGGCAAATATGGACATCCAGATATTGAATCGTCGGTATCGTTGGTGTCGCTGAGCCTTCAGGCTGAGGGGGATGGGCCATTTGCGCTGAGTTGCTTGCAAAACGGGGGAGGGGATATCAGAAGAAGGCGGCTTGCAGAAGACATGCCTGAGCGCTAGAGGAGGGGCTGACCAATAGTGTGCTCCTCTTCTGGGGCCAAATCCAAGCGGAGGGGGCATGAGGCCGAGAGGAACTGCTCGTCATGGCTCACCAAAACAAGCGCGCCGGGAAAGGCGGAAAGCGCTCGCTCGAGTGCCTCCACCGAGTGCAGGTCCAGGTGATTCGTGGGTTCGTCCATGACGATGATTTCGGGGGCATCTAGTATACCGCGGGCGAGCATGAGCTTCCGCAGCTCCCCCGGGCTGATGTTCTCGCCGGACAATATTCGTTCGGGATCCGAATTGAGTTGCGCAACGATCGAAAGCAGGGCTCCACGTTCGGCTTGGGGCAGGTCCTTGATTTCCGAGAGGAATTCAATTGAGGATGAATCGTCGACTTCCTGAGGGATATACAGCGTGCGAATGTCCAATCCCGTGGCCTTGCGGCCTTCCAATATCTCCAGGATATGCTTGACCAGTGTTGTTTTCCCCGCTCCGTTGGGGCCGCTTATGCCCAGATGATCGGTATTTCCCAGATAAATCTCGGGAACCCGCAAAGATTGCCTCGGGCCGCACGGTATGCGATCTGAGCTGACGTGAATCAGTGTTTTGCGCGGGCTGGGTTGCGCTTCCATCCACAAGGTGCTTTCGTAGCGCTTTTCGACATGGTGGGCGTCGACGGCGGCTTGCGCGCGCTGGATTCGGGAGTCCATGCGCGAAGCGAGCTTGCCCGCAACGCCGTCTCTGCCAGTGAGAATGGCGAGTTTGATTCGTGCTTTCGCGTCGTGATCCTTCGGATCGACATGACGGGCGCTTCTCTTGGATGCGGACCGTGAGGCGTTTTCAACGCGCCTGATATACTCAGCCTTCATGCGCTTTTCTTCGGATCGCGCAATCGATTTGGCCCGCGCCGCGCTTTCGCGCTCCAGATTCGCCTGCGAGCGAGCTTGGGAGTAGTTGCCGGGGCGCATGGTGACGTGCCCCGACTCAAAGCACAGGCAGTCCTTTGCCAAGGAGTCGAGCAACGCACGGTCGTGCGAGACGAGGAGGCCAATACCCTTGTACTCGGCGAGTGCTTTGCAAATCTGCCTTCTGCATTCTGCGTCCACATGGTTAGTCGGTTCATCCATTGCCAGAAGATCGGGATTCTGCCAAAGCGCGACGGCTATTTGAATTTTCTTCTGCTCGCCACCGGAGAGCTCGGAAAAACGCCAGAGCATATCATCGGTGATGCGGAGCATCCTTCTGAGGTGCGTGGTCGCCGGGGCGAAGTCGCACGCAAAATCGAAGAGCATGGGCGGTTCGACTCCGGCTTCTTGCGCGCAATATGCGGAGACGAGACGCGGTGAAACGACGCCGCGATCTGGAATCAGAAGTCCGCACGCAATGCGGACGAAAGTTGATTTCCCGCACCCGTTGTCTCCGACGATGCCGTGCCAGCCGGGGGCAAATGTCGCCGACACGTTGTCGAGTGCGGGCATTGCGCTGCCAGGATATGCATAAGTAATATGGGAAAGAACGAGGGTGGTGGAGCTGTTCAAATTGGTTCTTGACATTGTGCCTCCTCGGCATGGGAGGCCGCGTTTTGCCGCATATGCTCTGATTGGCTCGTTCCGACCAACGTGAACGCCCGTCGACTCGAGTCAAGCTGAAAGAAAATGAGTCGACGGCAATGCTCGCAAAGGTAGTGTTTAGGATATACGAGGATCAGTGAAAAGACGATACGACAAATGTGCAGCCAGATTTATTCTTGGATAGATGGCAATTTGCAAATTGGCGTCGATATGTATCGTCTACAGCTTCACGAATCCTTTTCCTTTCCGGGGCGCTGGCTTGGCATATGGGCCTGCGCTGAATTCTTCCGTAGAGTCTAACAAAGCAATAATGCGGACGCAAGGAGGCGTTGCGTCTGAAAGCACGCCATTGCGTTGGACGCTTGAAGGGGTTTGCAAGTCGATTGAAAGAATACTAGTGCATCCGCTTCTTGTAACTAGCATGCGATGGTGGGCGTCGTTGTTAGCGCCGGGCGATTTTAGCCGCTAATAGTCAACCGATTTTGACCAATCCCGGTCACCGAATAATGGCCACCGTGCCTCCCCGCCGCCACTACGCTGGTGGCGCCAACACGCCGCCCTCGACAGGCTGCTCGACAAGGCGTCGGTGTTCGTGATGCGGGGCCCGAGCTACCGCGGCAGGGGGCTCGACACGTACTCGGTGGAGGCCGTCCCCCAGGCGGTGAAGGTGAGGGGGATCCAGCCCGAGGGGATGTAGGAATGCGATAGGAAAGTCATAGATGCGGGCGTGTTGGCCAAAATGGGTCGGCCGGGATTGGTCAATCTCGGCCGACTATATTTGGCTAAATTTTTCCGACACTAACATCGTGAATGTTGAGCGAGGTCATCGACTTGATTTTTCTGGTGTTTGAGATATTAGCTTTCGCGATTTACCCTCCAAATTGCAGAGGTTTGAGACGACCGGAAAGGAATGCTTATGCTCGATTCTCCGTTCTTCAGCTACTGGGGAAAGGCGAAAGGAGTTGCTTTTCTCCATCACGGCAATATCGCATCGGGGCTCAAAGTCGTAAAAACGTCGTAAGGTACGCGATATGGTTCGCCGGGATCCTAACTAGCTAGGCATTTTTCTGAATCTGCAGATGTTCCCATGACAGATAAACAGTACGCGTTGCATAGGGCGATACCTTTCATATAGAAGGCTGCTAAAGAGTCGAAGCCGGGCGCATACCAAGTTTTATTTCTTGGCCAGTTTGAAGTAGCGCTCAAATATCAATTCGAAAACGTAATAGAACATCAATCGGCTGTCGAGGTCCATGCTGCCCAAGCGGATTTCTTTTTGCACGGTGTAGATAGGGTAGTCGGCTAGTTTCGAGAGGGAATTTCGAGAAAAGC
>SFFY01000002.1 GCA_004556745.1 Bacteroidales bacterium
AATGTCAAATCTATATTGTCCAACTTAGCACATTCATTTGTAATCTTATCGCCTACGCCAAGTGTAAAATCAAACCAAAGGTATTCTGGATTATCTGTATCAGAACTATTCCCGCAAATATAGACTTTGCCGTTCTCTTCGCGAATATTATATGCATGGCGAAGATCATCCAAGTCCTCTTTATAGGTAATGTATACTTTGTTATAATTACATCCATTCACCACTGTATCCCCAAGCAACATGATAGTTTTGGTTTCTACGCGCAAACCGTCTGGCCCGGGAGAGCCCAGACCGACGTGATAAGCCGTAGCCCACTGTTTGCCCTCTTCCAAAAGCAGTAAAGGACTTGTAGTATTTGTTTGTGCTGATAAATTAGGAGCAAAAAGTATACAGAACAAAAAGGTCTGCAATATAGATTTAAGAGAAACGGGAGCAAGGTTTTGAGTCCCGGCATTGAACAGCACACCATTCCGAGGCTCACGCGTGCCGAGCAGATTGAGGTTGGGGCCGTTAATGATAAGTATCTTCATGGTTTGGGCATTATCTTACGTGCAAATTTAATATTTTTGCATTCTAAAATGCAAGACTACATAGAAAAATATGGGCTTTACTTGATGCTGGAGCAGGGATTGTCTGAAAATACCCGCGCCGCATACTTGCACGACGTGCAAACCTACCTCTCGTTTCTATCTGACGAGGGCATCGACCCGCTTTGCGCGAAACTCGACGACTTCCACCGCTTCACGCTCGCGCTCTACGACATCGGCATCACGCCGCGCTCCATCTGCCGCGTGCTTTCGGGCGTGCGCTCGTTCTACCGCTTCCTGCTGGTGGACGGCTACATCGAAACCGACCCCACCGCGCTGCTCGAGTCGCCAAAGAAGAGCGTCCACCTGCCCGAGGTGCTTACCCTCGAAGAGGTGGACGCCATAATAGCGGCCATTGACCTTTCGCAACCTTTCGGACAGCGCGACCGTGCCATGATAGAGGTGCTTTACAGTTGCGGACTGCGCGTGAGCGAGCTGTGCAACCTGCAAATGCCCAATCTGTTTCTCGAAGAAGGTTTCCTGAGGGTTATGGGCAAGGGGAGCAAGGAACGGCTTGTGCCCGTGTCGCCCCGAGCCGCCGAGGAGTTGCGGCTGTGGTTTATCGACCGCGCTGCCATCACGCCCAAGCCGGGCGAGGAGGACTTTGTGTTTATCAGCGAGCGGCGGCGCAGCCGCCTTTCGCGCATCACGGTGTTCCACAACCTGCGCCAGTATGCCGCCCTTGCGGGCATCACCAAGACCATCAGCCCCCACACCCTGCGTCACACCTTTGCCACGCACCTCCTGCAAGGCGGGGCAAACCTTCGTGCCATTCAGGCGATGCTGGGACACGAGAGCATCGTGACTACAGAGATTTATACCCACATCGACCGCACGTTCCTGCGCCAGCAGGTGCTGGAATGTTTTCCGAGAAACAATAAAAGTTTGCGGGGATAATTTCCTTGTTTTGGAATTTCCCGGGCGTTTTGCAAAACGCCCCTATTTTCGATTACGATTTCAAGAAATACGACACGTAGGTGACGATGCGCACGTTCTTGATGCCGGGCGTGTATTGGTCGCGGTCCTCGATAGAGAACTGGCCCTGCTGCGCGTCCTTGATTTTTCCGAGTTTGCTGCCCGAGTCTTCGGCAAACTTCTCGGCGGCGGCGCGGGCGTTCTTGGTAGCCTCCTCAATCATCGCGGGCTTTATTTCGTTGAGTTTCGTAAACTCATACTGCACCTGCTGGTCATAGTCGTTGGCGGAAATGGCAATGCCCTGCTTCAAGAGCTCACCCATGCGCAGCATCAGCTGGTTGGCAAGCTCAATCTTGTCGGTGGTGACGGTGGTGATACAGGTGACGTTATAGCGGGCGCGGTTGAGGTTGTCGGCATAGCGCTCGGCCTGCAAGTCTATGATGCGCGGCGCGCCAGCTGAAATCTCTTTTTCTTCAATGCCGTTGCCCTTTAAGAAGGCGGCAATCACCTTATTGGCATTGTTGATGTCGGCATAAATGGCGTTGAGGTCGTTGCCCGTGGTTTTGTAAACGACGGGCCAAATCACTTTGTTGGCTTTTACCTCGCGCTCTGCCAGGCCGCGCACGGACACGATGCGGTCGCGCGTGGCGAGGGAATCCAAGCCGAGATAAACAAACACGCCGAGCAGCACAAATCCGAGTGCCACTACGACAGACTCGATGCGAAACGATTTAATTTTCATAGTTCTGCGTATTTTAGAATTAAAAAATTGACGCGCCGGAGCAAACGTGCTTGCTCCGGCGCGTCGGTTGTTTAGTATCAGATTACTTTATGAGTTGCTTTTTGCCGGAGGTGATGTAGATACCCTTCTCTGCCTTCTGCACGCGGCGGCCCGAGAGGTCGTAGACGGGCGCGGCGTTGCCGCCGTCCTGAACATTAAGATTGCGGATGCCCGTATAGGTGAAGGTGAAAGGAAGTTCTTCTACGTCGAGCGCGGCAGGGAGGTAGGCGGTGTTGGCTGCTGCCGTGCCTGTGGCTGCGGCTTTAACGAAAGCCGTGCCTGCGGCGTTGAGCACATAGTTTGTACCTTCGGCATAACCTGTGGCTGCAAGCACGCCCGTGAGGGCGTTGTCGTCGGCCGTGCCTTCAATGTCCGATGCAATGGCAAAGGTCTGCGTACCGGCTTCTGCCTTGATCACGGCAGGCGTACCTGCTTTGAGCGTGCCTTCAGCAAAACCGCCATTGGCATAAAGATATGCCATATCACCGGCTGACTCTTTCACGGCCTTAGCGGCATATACCTGCACACTTTCGGGAATGGTCACGGCAAAGGGATAGCACACCGTGGCATATCCGCCCTCGGGCACATCGGCCTTGATGTCAGCAACGGGTTCGATGTACCATTGCGAAGCAGATTCTGCCGCTGTCCATGCCACGAGGTTGCCCTCGCCTGCCATGTGGAGGTAAGGAATGCTGCTGTTGGTGGGGTTTACAGAGCGCAGCAGGCTGATGCCCGTGGACTGGGAAGTGATGTCGTAAGCGCCAGCGCCAGCCTCGTCGGTTTGCTCAACGTAGAGGTACATGGCTTTTGTTTCGCTTAGGTAGCAGTTATAGTTGCCGTTGTAGATAAGCCAGTTGTCGCCGCTCTTCTTGAACTGATAAAACTGGTCGGCCGTCTTCTCGTTGAGTTCTGTGCCGGTGAAAGCGGCATAGGTCACGTTGTCTCTTACGCGCTGTGCGGGCACGAGCATCTTATAGGAGGGGCGGGCAGTGTTTTCGAGGCGATACCATTTGCCCTCTTGAAGCGTCACGACTGCGGCGTTCAGGGCCGTCATGATTTCTTGGTATGCCTCTTCAGTAGGGTTTGCCTCATACACCGTTACCATGTTGTCGATAGCGGGCTTCTTGGACAGGTCGGGGCTGCCTACGTAGCCGTTGCTGTTTTCAAAGAACTGATTGACCTGTTCGCGTACGCTGGAACCCACGTAGTCCTGATAGGTCACGGTGGGGTCGTAGGTGTAAGCGTCGTCGGTGATGTGCTCGAGCGTGTAATTCTTATAAACGAGCGTGTAGTCGGCGCCAAAGGTAGACTCTTCATAGAAGAAGCCGATGGTGTTGTTGCTCTGCATAATCATCGTAGAATAGGCAGAACCCATCTGGCTGGCTTGGTGACGGCCGTCCCAGTCTCTTGCGAATGCTGCGGGCGAAGCGAAGTCGGCAGGCGTGGTGAGTTCCTTATAGTAGATGCACACATTGGTGCGGCCGGGGCCATAGGGAACAGACTGCAAGGCCACGTAGAGTTTCTTGTTGTCGCTGTTGCGGCGGGCAGGGAGAATGAGGATTTCGCCGTTGGTAGCGTTACTCTGTGCAACGGTGCCGCTGTTGCTGCTGCCGGAGAAGGCTACCGTGCCCCAAGAGCCTTCGCCCGTGGCGCGGTCGGTATAGGTATAGATATTGAAATAGCGTCCGCCGTTGACGCGGCTGCTGAGCACAACGGAACCATCGGGTAGTTCTTCGCACTTAGGCTCGTCGCCAGAGGGCGCGGGCGAGATGTTGATGTTGCCGAGCGAGTGCCACGTCTGGCCAAAGTCGTCGGAGTAGACCACACGGTTGCCGTTGGGGCGTGCGCAGAGGGCGGCGTAGATGCGGTAGTGCGAACCAACCTTTATCTGACGGCTCTGGCAGATGCGACCAGAACCGAAGAAGAGGCTCTGCACTGCGCCGAGCGTGCTTTGGTCGAAGAGGGAATAGATGTCTTCGGTGATTTCCTGATAAGGTGTCCACGTTGCGCCGTTGTCTTCGCTGTAGAAGCGTGCCACGCGGTTGGGGTTGCTGCGCGTGGTGGTAGAAGCACCGTAAACGGTATTGCCGCAAACACTGATGAGCATCATCTTGCCAGTCTCAGAGTCGGTCACGGTGGCAGCATCGCCGAAGCCGCAGTCTACTGCGCCGCTGGTGCCCGTACCTTGGGCAATCTTAAACTCTGTGCCCCATGTCTGGCCGTTGTCCTTAGAGATGCGGCCGTGAATGTCTACGCGGCCAAAGCCGATGTCGGCACCGCAATAGCGATAGTCACCCACGGCAAGGATGTCGCCGTTCTTAGCAGTTGTGATGGAGGGGATGCGGTAAGGGAGGTTACCTGGCTGCGTGATGAAGATGTTGGTCTGCTCCTCTACGGGCGCGGTGCTCTTCTTAACGATGATGAAGAAGTTGGAAGTATTGACGAACTTCTTTTCGCTTGAAAGGTGGATTACGTTGAAACTGGTAGATTGCTCTTCAAGTCCCGTCACGCTCACGTGTGCCGTGCCACTGCCGGAGCAGGTTACGGCCGTACCGCCGGCGGGTGTTACTTTCATATCGACAGACGCGTCGGAGTTGGTGAAGTCGAACGAGTAGCCGGTCACTACGTAACCGCTCTGCGCCGTGATGGTGTAGTCGAAACCTTCTGCGCCAGAGAAGAGCTGGATATTGGAGGTGCCGCCATAGTTCATCATGTTATTTAGAGTCGTAGTAACAGTTACGAACGGGTCAGTTTGTGTGGACTGCCAAGAGGCAGCCCAAGTGCCTGCCGGATTGGTTGCGGTCCAAGAACCGTTATCGGAAGTGAACGCAATGCTGATTTCGCCCGTTTGCGAGAAAGTCCAGCTGCTGCCTGCATCTTGTGCACCGCCTTGCTCCCACAGGCCGAGCGTCGTTGTGCCGTCGGCGGGATTTGAACCAAGTCCCTGATACCAGTTGAGGTATTTGTTGGTGCTTCCCGAGGAGGTGACGGGCGAGATTTCGTAAAGGTCGTCCGAGTAGTTGTTGAACTTAAAATAGGCCGTGGTGGGCTTGGTGTCGGTGAGCGTCACGAAGCTGATTTTGTTGGAATAGCTGGAAGCCTGCGTGTAGGTGAGCCACTTTTCGGCCGTGTAGCTATAAATGTAGTAGGCATTGGCCGTGCCCGATGCGTAGAACGCAAACTGCCCGTAGTTGGCAGGGTTGAATGTCGGCGCGGTGGTGCCGTTGGCATACTGGCCATTGCTGTTCTTCATGGAATAGAGATGTTCGGGCGTGCCGCTGCCTGGGTCGGTGGTGGACACCTGAATCTTTTCGGCCGCCGCCTGCCCCACGAGGCACAGGCATAAAGCTACCAAGGAGAAGATTTTTTTCATAAAAGGTTTTTGAATGGATTAGATTTATAAATAAAGGATTTTAGTGTTGATTGGCAATATTTTCCGGATAGGCCGGATCTTCCGGATTTTCCTGAGGGGCGTACGCCCCACTACTTTATTAAGCTTCCCAAATCGTTTTTCGTGAGTTTGGAAATGTTTTCGCGCATGGCGGTATCGCCTTTGAGGTTTTCGAGGCGGTAGTAGTCCATAAAGCCCATGTTGCCGTCGCGCAATGCTTGCGCCAATGCCTTGGGAACTTCGGCTTCTGCCTGAATCACCTCGGCACGGGCTTCTTGCGCCTTGGCAATCATTTCCTGCTCGGTGGCAACAGCCATGGCGCGGCGTTCCTCTGCCTTGGCCTGCGCAATGTTCTTGTCAGCGTTGGCCTGGTCGATTTGCAGCGTGGCACCGATATTTTTGCCCACGTCGATGTCGGCGATATCGATGGAAAGGATTTCGTAGGCCGTGCCAGCGTCAAGGCCTTTCTTCAGTACGAGTTTGGAGATAGAGTCGGGATTTTCCAAAACCTCCTCGTGCGACACGGCAGAGCCGATGCTCGACACGATGCCTTCGCCCACGCGGGCAAGAATGGTGTCCTCGCCTGCGCCGCCCACGAGCTGGTGGATATTGGCACGCACCGTGACGCGGGCCTTGGCGATGAGTTGGATACCGTTTTTGGCAACGGCGGCAACGGGCGGCGTGTCAATGACCTTGGGATTAACGGAGGTCTGCACGGCTTCGAACACATCACGGCCGGCGAGATCGATGGCCGTGGCCTTTTCAAACGAGAGGTCAATGTTGGCTTTCGATGCGCTGACAAGGGCGTGCACCACGCGCTGCACGTGGCCGCCGGTCATATAGTGCGCCTCGAGGTTGTCGCGCGTGATGTTGCTCAGCCCCGCCTTGTGCGCCTCGATGAGGCTCGGCACAATGATGTTGGGCGGCACGTTACGGATGCGCATCAGAAAGAGTTGCAGCAACGAGATGTGAACGCCCGACACTTTGGCGGATATCCAAAGAAAGAAGGGTACGAAGTGGAAGAAGATGGACAACAGGACGAATGCGCCTATTACGAGCGCAATCACCAGAAATGGAGCATCAATCATAAAAAATAAGGATATTAAGGATTAAGATTAAAAGGATTTTTCGCGTGCGCATAGTATATGCCCTACAAAAATAGGTCTTTCTTATATTATAAACCAAAAACGGCGTGCAATTTTTGCACTAACGGGGGCAAATCGGCAATATGACGAAACAAACCGCCCCGAGCTGTTGCCCGGGGCGGTTGTACTCATTATTTATATATATAGGTTACGCGTCAATATTCGCATGGAGCGCATTCTTCTCAATGAACTCACGGCGCGGGCCTACGTCATCGCCCATCAGCATGGAGAACACGTAGTCGGCCTCGGCGGCGTTCTCAATGGTGACTTGCTTGAGCAGGCGCGTTTCGGGGCACATGGTGGTTTCCCAAAGTTGCTCGGCAGACATTTCACCGAGACCTTTGTAACGCTGCGTGCTGATGCCCTCCTCGCTGCCGTCGCCATATTTCTGGATAAAGAGTTGCTTGTCGCGGTCGTTGTAGCAATATTCTTCAATCTTGCCCTTCTTGCAGCGATACAGGGGCGGCATGGCGATATAAAGGTAGCCGTCCTGAATGATTTGCGGCATATAGCGATAGAAGAGCGTCATGACGAGCGTGGCGATATGCTGGCCGTCCACATCGGCATCGGCCATGATGATCACCTTGTGGTAGCGCAGCTTGTCGAGATTGGCCTCCTTGCTGTCCTCTCCCAGGCCGAAGCGCACGCCGAGTGCCTGGATGATATTGTTCACCTCGTCGCTTTCGAATGCTTTGTGCCACATGGCTTTCTCGACGTTGAGGATTTTACCGCGCAGGGGTAGGATAGCCTGCGTCTTGCGCGAGCGTCCCGACTTGGCGGAGCCGCCTGCGGAGTCACCCTCCACGAGGAAGAGTTCGCACTCTGCGGGATCTTTCGACGAGCAGTCTGCCAGTTTGCCCGGCAGTCCGCCGCCCGAGAGGGGGCTCTTGCGCTGCACGCTCTCGCGGGCCTTGCGCGCTGCCACACGGGCCGTTGCGGCGAGGATCACCTTGTCCACGATGAGCTTTGCTTCACGCGGGTGCTCCTCTAGGTAGTTGGAGAGCGCTTCGCCCACGGCTTGGTTCACCGCGCCCGTCACCTCACTGTTGCCAAGCTTCGTCTTGGTCTGACCCTCAAACTGCGGCTCTGAAACCTTTACGGAGATTACGGCGGTGAGACCCTCGCGGAAGTCCTCGCCGGTGATTTCCACCTTAGCCTTTTCGATTTGCTTGCCGGCGGTGTCCTCGGCATATTTCTTCAACACGCGCGTCACAGCGGCGCGGAAGCCAGTGAGGTGCGTGCCGCCTTCGATGGTGTTGATGTTGTTGACGTAAGAATGGAGGTTCTCGGAGTAAGAAGTGTTGTACATGATTGCCACTTCGATAGGCACGCCTGCCTTTTCCGTATTGATATACACTACATCGTCGAAGAGATGCGTGCGCGAGGAGTCGATGTAACGCACAAACTCGCGCAGGCCGAGGTCAGAGTGGAACGTCTCGGTGCGCGTGTTGCCCTCTTCATCGGGACGCAGGTCGGTGAGCGTAATGGTGATGCCGGCATTGAGGAATGCCAGTTCGCGCATACGGTTCGCGAGGATATCGTAGCGGTATTCCGTCACGGTAAAAATGGTCTCATCGGGCCAGAAATGCTGGCGCGTGCCGCGCAGGTCGGTTTCGCCCACCACGGTGACGGGGGTCTGCGGATGGCCCTTGGCGTATTCCTGGCGATAAATCTTGCCGTCGCGGAACACCTTCGACACCATTTTCTTGGAAAGGGCGTTGACGCAACTCACACCCACGCCGTGCAAGCCGCCAGAGACTTTGTAAGAGCCTTTGTCGAACTTACCGCCGGCATGGAGCACGGTCATCACCACCTCCAAGGCGGAGCGGTGCTCTTTGGGGTGCATGTCTACGGGAATACCGCGGCCATTGTCCTGGACGATAATGGAGTTGTCTTCGCAAATGGTTACATCGATGTGCGTACAGTAGCCGGCGAGGGCTTCGTCAATGGAGTTGTCCACCGTTTCGTATACGAGGTGATGCAAACCCTTTTCGCTGATGTCGCCGATGTACATGGCAGGGCGTTTACGCACGGCTTCAAGCCCTTCAAGCACCTGAATGTTACTCGCGCTGTAACTGCCGCCTGTCTTTTCTATTTCTTCCATTTATTTTATAGTGTTGTTAGTCTTTTTGATGCGGTTTTTCCTTGCCGCTTTTATGCAGCAAAGTTACAACTTTCTTAGCAGATAATGAGGAATATTAGGAAGAAAAAAGAGAGCAAGAAGGGAGATAAAATGTAAATAAAAATATACGCAGAATCAGCAAAACGCAATCATGCCGCCCGGCGAGCCGGACGGCATGATTTATTCAGAGAGTTTGATTTCTAAGAATCTTATTTCACGAAGAGCTTCTTGCCGTTTACAATGTAGAGACCCTTAGCAAGGCCGTTGGTAGCCTGACCAGCCTTCACGTTCTTGCGAACGAGGACGCCGCTGAGGTTGTAAACGTTTACAGGGGCTTCGCTATCGCCGGCTACGATCTGGTTGATAGAGTCAACCGTACCGTAAACATTGATCTTGTAGTCGCCTTCGGCCGTTACGCCCTTCGGCTGTTTGCCGTTGAAGTAACCGCTGTTGGCACCAACGTTGCGCAGGTAGTCGGCAGAGTTGATCGTGGTAATCATGAAGCTACCGCCCCAGAATACGCCGCAACCAGCATTAACCGATACGCCATCGAATACACCTTGCATGCCGTTCTGATCCTGAGCGACCGTTGTATATTCGGGCATTTCATCACCAATAGCATTTTCAAGATAGAAAGCAGCTTCGCCGTTTTCAAGGTCGGCTTCTGCAACGAAGAGGAAGGGAACACCTGCATCTACGCTGCTGATTTCTTCGAATACAAATTCATTGTCAGCGTTTTCACCGAGGAACTTGTAAGCCTTACCATTGTCGAAATCGCCAACAGCTACGGGGAGCGTGATAACCTGAGGCTTGCCGCTCTGAACGTTCCACTTGAACGTGCCTTCGAGGTCGAAGTTGTCGGAAGTTACTTCTTCAAAGCCGAAGGAGCTGTTGTCGGCGCCGTTAGCGGAATCCCAAGCGACAACCAAGCCACCGCCAGCCGTATTAGCATAGAGACCTTCGCCAACTACGAAGTTCACACCACCGTCAATAAGGGCAGACTGTACGGGAACTTCAACGGGCGTAGTGCTCTGCTGCACGCCATTGTTCTTCGTGTCTTGGAGAGCGAAGTAGCGACCGGTGAGGACGTTGCGCAGCGTTACCTTGCCGTTGGCAGCTGCTTCAACATACCATACGTAGTTGGGGTGGTCTTTCCAGTCTACGGCATCAATCTTAGCAGCATCTTCTGCCTCAGACTCTGCAACCTGAGAGCGGAAGCGAATGCCGCCCGTGGTAGCCGTGGTGTTGGAGTAAACCATAGCCTGATTGTAGGTTTCAGACATGCTGCGGATGAGGTAGTAGCTACCTACTGTGGGCAGATAGAGAGAAGCCTTGAATGTAGCGGTAGCGGCTTCGAGAGCTGCGATAGCGTCGTTAATCTGCTGGAGATTCATGTTTCCAGTAACTTGAACGGCATCGATAGCAGCCTGGAAAGCGACCGTGGCATCCTCGGGGAAATAACCGGGCGTAGGATCTGCGGCCGTGGGAGCTGCATCGTGGTAAGCCTGTGCTGCGGCAATAGCATCGGTTACGCGCTTGGAATCAGGCAGCAAAGAGAGGAATGCCTCGTAAGCAGCCTTGAGGGCATCGAGAGTCTCCTGAGTAGCCTCGCTGGTGCTAAGTTCGTCCTTAGCATTTGCGAGCTGTTCGAGAAGTGCGGCGCGAACGTCAGCAGGAACGAGTTCATAGGGAGAGGTAGTGGGATCATACGCACCTTCGTAGAAGTGAAGTTCAGAGAGATACCAGAAAGGATAGCCTGCGAGCAGTTCGCTGCTTGTGCCGTTGATGCGGTCCTTAACGAGGAGGCGCACGTAGCGAGCGGGTTCAGCGAGTTCGAAGCCGCAAGTACCGATAAAGTTCTGAGAAACGTTCTCGCCAATGGTAGCGTCGATGGTGTAAGTCATGGTAACCGTACCGTTGTCCGTCCATTCTCCGCTTTCGAGGTCATTGGTGCTCAACACCTGGATAAGGGTAGGATTGCAACCATTGGGGTTCTGCGAACGACGGGCATACTTCAGAGCAAGAGCAGAAACCGGCTTGCCAAGGTCAGCCTGAATATTGTGCCACGTAGCAGGGTCGGGACCGTCGGCAGCGTGCCAAGCGGTGTGGAAGTAAGTGGTGTAGTCACCGTCGAGCAGATTTGCGAGAGCACCTTCACTGCTTTCAACAGCGTTTGATTCGAGCTGGGCGGCATCAAGCACGAGGTTGTCAGCAGCATCGCCGAAGTTTTCGCCTTCAGGAGCACCCGAGAACTTGCGGCTGCCAGCGTATGTGCCATTTGCCGTGTTGTAGAGGGCTTGGAGGTTCTTGTTGAGGGCATCCTGCTTAACGGCCTCTTCAAGGGCTGCTACGCTTTCAGCATCAAGGGTGTAGAACTGGAACTTGTTGCCCGCATCGTTCTTGTCGTTCCATATGCAGATATATTTGCCCTGATTAACAGCCGTGTTCCACTGAGAATTGTCGGTTGCGCGCATAATGATGAAAGCGGCACCGCTGGGAGCAGCTTCAACCTTGAAGGCATTACCGTCGGAATTTACGGTGAAAGCAGTTACGCCCGTTGATTCGGTAGCGTTGCAAGCGCGCTTGCCCGTCTTGAAATTCTCGAAGAACCACTGACCGGCTTCGTCGCCAGCCGTGATGTGCCAAATGAACTTAGCATCGTCAATCGTGGGAATTTCAGCGGGAGCGGCCTCTTCGCAGAGCAAGAACTTGGCCTTGGCAGCTTCTGCGTTGTCGTTGTAGAGGTAATACTTCGGCGAACGAGAGTCGCTGATGTAATAGTAGCCTTCTGCCAAGGGATTAACTACGAGCGCAGCCTTAGCTTCGGCGAGCTTGTCGGCCCATTCCTTAACTTGGTCGAGGGTAAGACCAGGATCGACCCATGCTTGAGAGGCACCTTCGTACACCTTAGCGGCATTGTCGTAAGCTTCCTTGTTGTATTGACCGGGGTTGTTGCCATAGGGGAACTCTGATTCATTAACGCCATTGGGGAAATACTGATCCATGAAGCCTTGCAGGATTTGAGCAAAGTCCTTGATTTCATTAGCCTCCCAAATAGTCCAAACGTTGGTATCGTCCCAAGGAGAAAGGAAGGGATTGCCAGAATAGAAACCGAGATACGTGGGCAGACCGTTATCGCGCAACTGAGCGCGGGTAAAGATATAACCGTGCGCATCATCAGCAGAAACCTGCCAACCAGAAGCCTTACGGCGAACGTCTTCCGTTTCTGCCTCATAGGTAAGACACGTGAAGACATAGGCCTCAGCAGCATTGTCGGTCAAAGCCACAAAAGGATCGGCATCTTCCAGAGGATTGTCGGAAGAGTCGGCTTCGCCTTGCAAGTTGTGGTCTTTGATGTACTTGCCCGTGCTCACCTGCTTCAGGCGGTAGCACTTGTGGCCGTCGGCTTTAAGGCCATCAACCTCTTCAAACACCATAAGGCAATCATCGGTCACGCGAGTCGAGCCTTTCGTACCGCACATGTAAGTGTCGGTTTCCTGAGTGTTCGTGCGAACAAACACCTGCTTACCGACAATCTGCGCCATGTCGTCCAGCTCATAGCCGGGCTCATAGTACTGTGCCTGTACGTTTGCCACACCTGCTACGAAGAACAGGAGCAGCGAGAGAAAGTAACTGTACTTTTTCATTAACGTAATGGATTTAAGTAAAACAATAAAATTAAAAAGAAAAATTTGCGATGAAAATCTTAGAAAATGCCCTTTTCTTAGTAGCAAAGCGGCACTTTCGCGCTTCAAAGGTACGCCTTTTTTTGATATAAGGAAAATATATTCAGTTTTTCGATGTGTTTTAACAGAAAATACTTGTGCATATACTTATACGACGAGACGATAGAACTCTATTTCTCGGATTGGAATTGAGCAGAAGTGCCTGGAAGGCACTACAAAAAGCGCAGCTTTTTAGTAACCGGGTACGAAGTGCCCGGATAGACTATGCGAGGAAGATGTGCCTGGAAGGCACTACGCCATAGGACATGCTCTTTATACATCGCCACAGGCGTACTGCCTTCCAGGCAGATCATTGCAATAGCCTCCCCCGAGGACTTCGTCCCCGGTTACCGTCGCTACGCTCCGTAGTGCCTTCCAGGCACTTAATACCTAATTCAACTAAAAAGCAAATTCAATTTAAAATATTTGCCCCTTTCAAGGTCAACAATTACGCCCCAAAAAGCAATTTGCTTAGCAGCAAAGCGCAGTTTTAGGCAGAATGTTGTAACTTTGCTGCCATAATATATTATATGTATATGAAGAAAATCTTTTTGATGCTTGCGGCGTGCTGCCTTGCTGCTGCCGGCGCATGGGCGCAAAGCCAAGTGAAGTACGGGCTGATTAGTTACAGCCAGTTATTGAAAACAATGCCCGACTACCTCGAAGCACAGGCGCAGATGAAGCAGCTCACGCAGCAGTACGAGCAAGAAGCTGCCTACAACGAGCAGAACTTCAAGCGGCAGTTTACCGACTTTTTGCAGGGGCAAAAGGAATTTCCCCAGAACATCATGCTCAAACGCCAGCGCGACCTGCAAGAGGCCATGGAGAAGAGCCTTGCTTTTCGCCACACCGCCGACAGCCTGCTCAACTGCGCCCGCGAAGACATGATGCGCCCCGTTGAGGAACGCCTCAACGCCGCCATACAGGCCGTGGGAATGGAGCGCGGCTACGAATGCGTAGTGAACACCGACAGCAATGCCCTCCCCTTCGTGCATCACTCGCTTTGCGAGGACGCCATGCCGTTTGTGGAGGAAAAGCTGAGGGAAAAATAATAATCGAATTAGTAGACAAGTGAACAAGTAGACGAGTAAACGAGACAAGTTACTTATGACATTCCTGTCTCGTCAACTTGTTTACTCGTCTACTCGTTTACTAAAAGAATTATTCCAATGACCACAAGCAATACTTATAGTCCGATCGGCGTGTTCGACTCGGGCTATGGCGGACTGACGATATTGCGGCAAATCAGGCAACTGCTGCCGCAATACGACTATCTGTATCTCGGCGACAATGCCCGCGCGCCTTACGGGTCGCACTCGTTCGAGGTGATTTACCAATACACGCTTCAAGCAGTCAAGGTGCTCTTCGAGCGCGGCTGCCGCCTCGTGATTCTGGCCTGCAACACCGCCTCGGCCAAGGCTTTGCGCACCATTCAGCAGCGCGACTTGCCGCAAATCGATGCCGACCGCCGCGTGCTGGGCGTTATCCGCCCCACGGTGGAGGCCATCGGCCCGCTCACAAAGACGCGCCACGTGGGACTGCTCGCCACGGTGGGCACGGTGAACTCCGGCTCTTACGGCATGGAAATCCATAAGCTTTGGCCGGACGTGCAACTCACGGGCGTGGCATGCCCGATGTGGGTGCCGCTGGTGGAGAACTACGAATACGACTCGCCGGGCGCGGACTATTTCGTGCAAAAGCGCATCGGCGAACTCTTTCGCACCGACCCCGACATCGACACGCTTATCCTCGGCTGCACGCACTACCCGCTGCTGATGAACAAAATCGTGAAATACATTCCCACCGGCGTACGTATCGTGACGCAAGGGGAATACGTGGCAACGGGTCTTGCTGATTATCTCGGGCGACACCCGAACATGGCGGCGGCGTGCTCGACAGGCGGCAGCCTGCATTGCCTCACGACGGAAAGCCCCGAGAAGTTTCACGAATGTGCCACGCTCTTCATGCACGAAGAAGCAGAGGTTGAGAAAATAGTAATTGAATAAGAATTTAGTAAACGAGTAAACAAGTAAACGAGTAAACAAGACAAGTTTCTCCTAAAGAATATAGTTTGCAAGACACTTCTGTCTCGTATACTTGTCAACTTGTTTACTCGTCTACTATAAAAACAAAAATATTCCCCATGAACATCCTTTTGCTCGGCAGCGGCGGCCGCGAACATGCGCTGGCATGGAAAATCGCCCAAAGCAACAAAGTAGACAAACTCTTTATCGCGCCCGGCAATGCCGGAACGGCGCAGGCAGGCACTAATGTGCCGGAACTCAAAGCAACGGACTTCGACGGCGTAGCCCGCTTCGCCCTCGACCATAATATTAATATGGTAGTCGTAGGACCGGAAGACCCGCTTGTGAAAGGCATTTACGATTATTTCCAAAACAATGAGGCCTTGCGCGGCATTCCTGTTATCGGTCCGTCGAAAGCCGGTGCGCAACTGGAAGGTTCGAAAGACTTTGCCAAGGCATTCATGCTGCGCCACAATATCCCCACAGCGGCTTATGCCACGTTTGATGGCGAGCACCTTGATGAGGGTCTGCGCTTCCTCGAAACGCTCCGCGCTCCCTACGTGCTGAAAGCCGACGGCCTTTGCGCCGGCAAGGGCGTGCTTATCCTCGAAACGCTCGAAGAGGCCAAGCGGGAACTGAAAGAGATGCTGGGCGGCATGTTCGGCAACGCGTCTTCAAAAGTGGTGATTGAGGAGTTCCTGAGCGGCATAGAATGTTCCGTCTTCGTGCTTACTGACGGTAAGGATTATAAAATCCTGCCCGAGGCCAAGGACTACAAGCGTATCGGCGAGGGCGACACGGGACTGAACACGGGCGGTATGGGCAGCGTCTCGCCCGTACCGTTTGCCACCAAGGAATGGATGGGCAAGGTGGAGCGCGAGATTATCCGCCCCACCGTGGAAGGTCTTGCCGCCGAGGGCATCGACTATAAGGGCTTCATCTTCTTCGGCCTCATCAACTGCGACGGCCAACCGAAGGTCATCGAGTACAACTGCCGCATGGGCGACCCCGAAACGGAGACCGTGATGCTGCGTCTGAAAAGTGACCTCGTGGACCTCTTCGAAGGCGTGGCCGAAGGCACGCTGGCGGAAAAGGAGATTGAGTTCGACGAGCGGGCAGCCGTGTGCGTGATGTGCGTTTCGGGCGGCTATCCCGGCGCATACGGCAAGGGCTATCCCATCACGGGCGCAGACATTCCGGGCAGCGTGGTGTTCCACGCCGGCACGGCGTTCGGCGCAGACGGGCAAATCGTCACGGCAGGCGGCCGCGTCATCGCTGTCAGCTCCTATGGCGCCACGAAAGAAGAGGCTTTGCAGAAGTCTATGCAGGGTGCCCGCAACATACAGTTTGAGAAAAAGTATTTCAGGACTGACATCGGCAAGGATTTGTAGAATAGGTCTGTTGGTTGAATTAAGATAAAAACCATTAAAAACCGCTTGTTCTGTGTGGGCTGTCGCTTGCCTTATCGGATAGTCCCCGAGCCTGTGAGCCTGTCGGCTCCCGTCTCGCGTCCTATCCGATAAGGCGGCGGTCGGTGCCCGCCCGCCCCACACAGAACAAGGGAAAAACCATTAAAAACCCGTTGTCAATGAAGTACCCAGTCATGTCTATATCCACGGCATCAAGGTCTCACGGTTTTTTATGGTTTTTTCCTTGCGACGTTTGAAGCGGGCGGACACCGACCGCAGCCGCAGGGATTAAGGGCGAGCGTGAGCCGATTAGGCTCACAGGCTCGGCGTTAAGACCAGCGGCGTAGCCCAAAGGCTTCAAACGAAGCAAGATGTTTTTACTGGTTTTTATCAATATCATTTGATTAATTCGACCAACGAGTAAAAAGATATTTTCCAAGAAATAACGCATGATGCAGACTTTCCGCAACAAGATGGCGACGAGCACGTTTACGCTGCCCGTGGTTTCGGTGCTCACGTTTATCGTGTGGGTGACCGATGCCGCGGGCAGCCGCGCAATGTGGATAAGCCTGCTCCTCGCCGCGCTCACGGCCTACGCCCTCGCGGAATGGAACAACCGCTACGGCCTGCTGCGCATACGCTCGCGCTTCGTCAGCACGTCGTTTCTGCTGCTGATGTGCGCCTGCCCCTTCCTGCACACCGCCGCCGAGGGCTTAGCACCCGCGCTCTGCCTCGCGGTAAGTTACCTGCTGCTCTTTGCCTGCTACCAGCAACCGCGCTCGCAAGGAAAGGTGTTCCACGCCTTTCTCTCCACCGGCATCGCCACAATGCTCACTCCCGTGGCGTGGCTGCTCGTGGTGCCGCAATATATCTTCATGACCTTTCAGTTGCGCTGCCTCACGTGGCGCACGTTCGTGGCGGGACTGCTCGGGCTGGCCGTGCCATATTGGTGCACGTTCGTGTGGACGGTCATTACTGGTGACCTCACAACGGCTGCGTTGGCTTTCGCGGACAACATCTCGGGCGCGTGCCATGCGCCCTTGCTTGCAATGCCCAACTACGCGCTGCTCTCCCTGCCCGAAAAGGTGGTAGGCCTCTACCTCGCCGCGCTCTCGGTCATCGGCATCTTCCATTATTTCCGCACCTCCTACAACGACCGCATCCGCGTCAGGATGTTTTTCCACAGCATCATCATCACCGAAATCTTCCTGCTCGCCGCCGCCTTCCTGCTGCCGCAGCACTTTGCGTGGTCCTTCCCCCTGCTCATCGTGAACAGCGCGCCGCTCATCGCGCACTACTGGACGCTGGCACGCGGGCGCGGCATCGAGATTTGGTTTTGGGCAATGACTATATTATATATATGTATAGCCGTTGCCACCCATATTTTATAGAAGAATGGAACAACTTGTAGAATATCTCATCAGCTACGGCAGTTACGGCATGTTTGTCGCCGCCTTCCTTGCGGGGAGCTTCTTCCCGTTCAGCTCAGAACTGGTAATGCTCGGACTGCTCGGCATCGGTGCCGCGCCCGACGAACTGCTGGTTTGGGCCACGGCGGGCAACACGCTCGGCGGCGCGTTCAACTACGGCATCGGTTCCTTGGGGCGCGAGGAATGGATCACGCGCTGGTGCAAGGTATCGCCCGAGCGACTGCACAAGAGTCTCAGCGGCGTGCGCCGTTACGGAGCGTGGGCGGGCCTGCTGGCGTGGGTGCCGATACTCGGCAGCGTCATCACCGTGGCGATGGGTTTCCTGCGCGTGCGCTTCATCTACGCCATTGCTACCGTAGCCGTGGGAAAATACGTGCGCTACTGGCTGCTTATCCAGGCGTATCTCCAAGCCGCCGGCTAAGCCCATAAGCCCTATAAACACTATAATATCTGTGCGTTGGTGGAAATAGTAAAAAACCACGCCGCGCAGAAAGACAACTACAAGTTGTCAAAAAGTTGTCCCTGTTGTCGTCATAATGAAAACGGCAATGCAGACAATAAATGTTGTCAAAAGTTGTCCCTGTTGTCGTAAAAATAAAAACGACAACATAGACAACGTAAGACAACTCCGACCCTGACATTCATGCGCTTAATATGACGACAACAGGGACAACGGGGCGTATTTTATACGCCCGCCGCGCAAGATAATTTGTCAGCCTGGTTTCCTAATAGAAAATATAGCGGTTCATTCAACTAACAAGTAAGTATCTATAACATCTATGAAATCTATAATCTCCCTCCTCTCCCTAATTTGCCTCTTGCTGGCACTCTGCCTCGCAGGCTGCAAAAATGCCCACGGTCCCACCCCAGAGCGCACTATCACCGTGAGCATCGCGCCGCTCTCGGGCATGGCAGCCGCCATCGCTGGCGAGCAGTTCGGCGTAAGCACGCTGATGCCCGAAGGCATGAGTCCCGAGACCTACGAACTCACGCCGGGACGCGTGCTGGAACTGGGCAACAGCAGTTTGCTCCTGCGTGTGGGCAGCCTCGGCTTTGAGCAGACGCTCACGGAGCGGCTCGGGGGCGCCATGCCTGCCACGCGGATTGTGAGTCTCGGCAACAATATCGATAAACTCGAAGACAAGGCCTGCGACCACGCATCTGGCGAAGATCCACACCTGTGGATGTCGCCGCGCAACATGCAGGCCATGGCGAACAACCTGTGCCAAGCGCTTTGCGAGACCGACACCGCCAACGCCCCCACCTATCGCGCTGCCGCCGACCGCTATAAAGCGCATCTCGACAGCGTGGCAGCGGAAGTGGCCCGTCGCCTCAGCACGGCCACGTGCCGCACCTTCCTCATCCATCACCCCGCGCTCGGATACTTTGCCCGCGACTTCGGCCTGCGGCAGATAGCCGTGGAGCGCAACGGCAAAGAGCCTTCGCCCCGCCAGTTGCAGCAAATCGCCCAGTTGTGCCGCGCAGAGGGCGTGCGCGTGGTGTTTGTATCGCGTGAGCACTCGGGCAAGACCGCCCGCCGCATAGCAGAAACCATCGGGGCAAAGGTCGTGGAGATCAATCCCCTCTCGGCCAACATTGAAGAAGAGTGGCTGAAGATTGCCGACGCGATGCAGCAACCCCCTACCCCTTGACATCATGTTTCTGAAAAAGATTTTTACTCCTACAAATAACCTCCTGCCCGCCGACAGCGACACGCTGCTCGAAATCGACAACGCGTGCCTGAGTTACGGGCAGCGCCACGTGCTGTGCCACCTGCACCGCACGGTGAAATCGGCTGATTTCATCGTGCTGACGGGTGCAAACGGCGGCGGAAAGACCACCCTGTTGCGACTCATGGCGGGACTGCTGCCGCCCACGGCGGGAAGCATACGCCGCCGCGAGGGACTGGCCGTGGGCTACCTGCCGCAATATCGCCACATCGACCGCCGCTTCCCCACCACGGTGCGCGAAACGGTGCTCTCGGGCTGCTTCGGCACGGGCTGCCTCGGCGGAAGCCTTACGGCGGCACATCGGAGCGAGACCGACCGACTGCTGCAAATCTTTCACCTGTCAGACCTCGCCTCACGCCCCATTGCCGAATTGAGCGGCGGGCAGTGGCAGCGCACGCTCATAGCGCGCGCCTTGGCGGGCCAGTCGGACCTGCTCTTGCTCGACGAACCGGACACGCATCTCGACACGCTCATGAAAGCGCGGTTTATAGAAGAACTGAAACAGCGGCGCGCCAACGCCGCCATCGTTATGGTGAGCCACGACGAGACCCTTCTCTCCGCTTTCGGCAACGTGCAGGAGTGGCACGTGGGCGAAGGGGCTGTGAGTTGAGCCGCATTCCGTTGCAACTATCACATAAGAACATTCCCGCTATCAAGGCAGCAAATCGAAATTTGCTGCCTTGATTTGTTTTCGCTCATATAAGACAAATCTTCCTTTTCCCTTGATATTTTTCATTATCCCATAATAATTTTTTGTTACAAAGTTTGTAACACGTATTACAAAGTTTGTAACATGTGTTAGCAAGTTTGTAACGGCCGTTACAAAGTTTGTAACAAACTTTTTCTTGGCAGATAGTGAAAAACATCAAGGTGAAAGGAAAAACTTTTAAGGAGAAAGAAAAAAATAGGTGCTGGATAGTGCCGCGTGTAACGGTAGCAAACGAACGGGGCGACGCGAGCAAATGCCACGTCGCCCCGTATGGGATTTTTGTTAATGCTAATTCAATGAGGGTTTTATCAATCCTCGCCGCGCGAGAAACGGTAGGAAAGGGACACGAGGCCCGAGAGGTTGCGGCCGCCGCCCGAGGTGAAGGGCACGAGGCCGAAGTCGGCCTCCACGCCGAGGGTGATGCCATTGGGGAACTGATAGCCCGCGAGGGCCTGTATGCCGGCATCGAAGCGCCGTGCGCCGGGGGCGGAGAAGGTGTTGCGGTCGTAGTAGAGTTTGCTGCCGCCCTGCTGCGTGCCGTCGCCCTTAGTCTTCTGCTTGCCCGCAACGCCGCAGGCAATATATGGGCCTAAACCGGCGACGATGTACTTGCCCTCGCCCATGCGAAAGTAGTAATTGAACACGAGGGGCAACTCGAAATAGCCTGCCGAGGTGGAGCGGCTCATGATGCCCGTAAGGGGCTGCCCCGTCTCCTCGTTGAACCGCTGCTGCCCGTTGTCGTCGTAAATGAAGACGTGGCTATTGGGGTCTTTCCAGCCTTTGCCGTAAAATACGAGGGAGGTCGCGAACGTGAGTTTCTGGTTGAACTCGTATTCATAGCCCACGCCAATTTTGTACGCGCCGACGGCACGGGCATGCCCGTAGTGCGTTGCCAGTCCTCCGCCGACTTTCAGAAAGATGTTTTGTGCGGCGAGGGGCAGACTGAGGCACATGGCGAGCAGCATCAGGGTGCAAAGGAGGGTACGCTTCATGGGGAATTTATTATTGAGGGAGTTGGTGGGGTGAATGAAACAAAAACAGTCAATACCGCTTGTCCTGTGTGGCCTGCGGCTCGCCTTAGAAGATTAAGCCCCAGCCTAAAAGTCTGCCGACTTTTGTCTGTTGCTTAATCTTCTAAGGCGGCGGTCGGTTCCCGCCCGCCCACACAGGACAAGCAAAAAACAGAAAAAAGTAAAGCATTTCGTCCTTACTATTTACAGTAAAAAGTAATCGTCCTCTTTTTTCTGTTTTTTGCTTGCGTCGTTTGAAGCGGGCGGAAACCGCCCGCAGCCGCAGAGATTAAAGGCAAGCGTGAGCCGATTAGGCTCACAGGCTTGGCGTTAAGCTCGGCGGCGTGCCCTCGGGCTTCAAACGATGCAAGCGGTTTTTACGGTTTTTGTCTCAAATGTATGACTAATTCAATTTAATCGTAAGATATTTGTGGCAACATGGCCGCGCAGCACATTGCGAACGGGCGTTTTTAATAAGATAGGCTGCGGTTCGGCCATTAAGTAAACTTATTGCGCTCGCCTTGCACTATCTTTGCACAGCGCCCCTACTCAAAGAACTGCTTCCAATCGTCGCGGCTGTGGTGTTTGCGGTCGTTGGCAAACTCGGTTTCGATTTGCTCGCGGCGTGCCGCCTTCTTGCTTTTGCGCTTGGGGCGCTCGGTGTTGCGCGGCGCGAAGTCGCCCTCATCTTCGGGGTCGGCCCAGTCAACCACCACCTTGCGCTCGCCCACTTTCACGCGTTTCATCTTTTGCAGCACGCGCATGGCATCGGCTTCGGGCACTTCAAAGAACGAGCAGTTGGTCGTGAGGTCGATGCGCCCGATGTCCACCTTCGCGCCCTTGACGTGGCGGTTCACGAGGTTGATGATTTCACGGGCGTAGAAGTTGTCGCGCTTACCGAGGTTAATGAAGAGACGCTTGTAGCCCGCCTCAGCCTTGCGCGGCCCGCCCTGAGGCCCGCGTCGTTCGGCACGCTCGCCGCCGCGTTCGCGGCGCGGTTTTTCGTCACGGGTTTTGTCGTCGCGCTCGCGACGCTCCGAGGGCTGCATGATTTCGGGCGCGTCGGCGTAGTATTTGAGGAAATGGCCGAACTCGCGGCTCACGATGCGCTTCACAACGTCCTCCTTAGAGAGCCATTCCAGTTTGCGGAACACTTCGGGGAGGAAGGGCGCGATTTCCGTTTCGTCGACTTCGATGCGCTCTATTTCGTCGATCACGCGATAGAGTTGCTTGGTGCAGATTTCTTTCGGTTCGGGCAGAGTGGCGGCTTCAAATTTCTTTTGAATCACCTTTTCGATGATGCGCACCTTGCCTTTTTCGCGCAGGTGGATGATGCTGATGCTCGTGCCGCGTTTGCCGGCGCGTCCCGTGCGGCCGGAGCGGTGCGTGTAGTTTTCCACGTCGTCGGGCAAGCCGTAGTTGATCACGTGCGTGAGGTCTTCCACGTCGAGTCCGCGCGCCGCCACGTCGGTAGCCACGAGGAGTTGCGTGCGGTGCTGGCGGAACTTCTGCATCGTGAGGTCGCGCTGCGCCTGCGAGAGGTCGCCGTGGAGGGCTTCGGCGTTGTAGCCGTCGCGGATCAGGAGGTCGGCGATTTCCTGCGTTTCCATGCGCGTGCGGCAAAATACGATGGCGTAGATGCGCGGGTAGTAGTCCACGATACGCTTGAGTGCCAAATACTTGTCGCGGACATGGACGAGGTAGTAAATATGATTGACGTGCTCTGCACCCTCGTTGCGTGAGCCGACCACGATTTCCTTGTAATCTTTGAGGTAACTCTTGGCGATGCGCTCGATTTCCTTGCCCATCGTGGCGGAGAAGAGCAGCGTGTTGCGCTCTGCGGGCACGCCGGCAAGAATGGCGTCGATGCTTTCAGAGAACCCCATGTTGAGCATCTCGTCGGCCTCGTCGAGTACCACGTTTTCAACGGCGTCGAGCCTTGCCACGCCGCGCTCCATGAGGTCGATGAGGCGGCCGGGCGTTGCCACGATGACCTGCACGCCGCGCTTGAGGGCGCGGATCTGCGAGTCGAATGATGCACCGCCGTAGACAGCCAGCACGTGCAGCCCTTCGATGTAGCGCGAATAGTCTTTCAGGTCCTCGCAGATTTGGAGGCACAGCTCGCGGGTAGGACTGAGAATCACGGCCTGCGTGCGCTTGTCTTCGGGATTTACTTTCTGCAAAACGGGCAGACCGTAGGCGGCGGTCTTGCCCGTGCCGGTTTGCGCCAGGGCTATGACATCGTTGCCTTCGCCAAGCAGATAGGGGATTACTTCTTCTTGCACGGGCATCGGGTGTTCATAGCCCATTTCAGTGATGGCGCGGAGCAAGTCTTCCGAGACGCCGAGTTCTTCAAATGTTTTCAATGTGAGGAATTTTTGGAAAGGAATCCCTTTCCATCATAATTAAATAAGTAAAAATCGTCTTTTTGCCCTGCAAAGTTAGGAAAAGTTTGGGCGATTTTCGGGCGTTAAGCCGCTTATCTTATAAGGAAATGCAAAAAAAAACGCCGCCGCGCACCCCGCGCTTGCAATTTTATCCATAATTTTGCAAGTTAGTGTGCATCTTGCTCCGCAGCAAGGCATGATTTCCGCAACAGCTTTATTCAAAATAATGAAGAAATTTCAACTTGTAAACAACCTTACCGGCTGGCTCGCCTTCCTCGTGGCTGCCTTTACGTATTGCAGCACCGTTGAGCCTACCGCAAGTTTTTGGGACTGTCCCGAGTTCATCACCACGGCCTTCAAGCTCGAAGTGGGGCATCCCCCCGGAGCACCTTTCTTCATGCTGACGGGCAACCTGTTCTCGCAATTCACCGACGACCCCGCCAAGGTGGCCTACTGCGTGAACATCATGTCGGCGCTGCTCTCGGCCATGTGTATTCTCTTCCTCTTCTGGAGCATCACGCACCTCGCGCGCAAACTCATCTGCACCGACGGCATCGTCGCCACCTGGACGCAGACAATCTTAATAATGGCGTGCGGCCTGACCGGCGCGCTGGCTTACACGTGGAGCGACACGTTCTGGTTCTCGGCCGTCGAGGGCGAAGTTTATGCCTACTCCTCGATGTTCACCGCCTTGGTGTTCTGGCTGATTTTGAAATGGGAGGACCACGCCGATGAGCCCCACTCCGACCGCTGGCTCGTGCTTATTTTCTACCTCACGGGACTTAGCATCGGCGTGCACCTGCTCAACCTGCTCTGCCTGCCCGCCATCGCCTTGGTATATTATTATAAAAAATCGCCCCAAGCCGGCCTGCGCGGCTCGCTCATCGCGCTCGGCGTGTCGATGGTGCTCGTGGCCGCCGTGCTCTACGGCGTGGTGCCCGGCATCGTGAAGGTGGGCGGTTGGTTTGAATTGTTCTTCGTGAACACCCTCGGTCTGCCGTTCAACACGGGCATGGTGGTCTATCTGCTCGTACTGATCGGCGTGGTGCTCACCGCTATTTGGAGCACCACGAAGAAAGACCGCAAACGCTCCGTCGTGCTCTACACGCTCTCCGTCGCCCTGCTCGGCATACCGTTCTACGGCCACGGCGGCAGCGCAATTGCCATCGGCGTCGTTGTGCTCGGCGCACTCGTGTTTGTGCTGAATATGAAGGACAAGGAGGGCAACTACCTGCTGCGCAAGCGTTTCCTCAACACCTCGCTGCTCTGCATGCTGATGCTGATGATAGGCTACTCCTCGTATGCCGTCATCGTGATCCGCTCCACACAGAACACGCCGATGGACCAAAACTCGCCCGAAGACATCTTCACGCTCGGCACCTACCTCGGCCGTGAGCAATACGGCAGCCGCCCACTCTTTATGGGCGAAGCCTACAACTCGCAGGAACAGGCCTTGGCAGCCGATGCCATAGGCTACGAGAAAGGCGAGCGCATTCAGCGCAAGGAAAAGGCTTCTGCCGACGAAAAAGACAGTTACGAGACGGTATCGGAAACCACAGGGCTTACCTATCCCAGTGCCTTGACGATGCTCTTCCCGCGCATCTATTCCGCCAGCCACGCGCAAGCCTACGACGACTGGTTGGGCGGCGTGCCGATGAAGCAGGTGACGTTCCGCACCGCCGACGGCTACGACTATCCGGGCGAAATACCCACACAGGGCGCCAACCTGCGCTTCTTCCTGTCGTATCAGGTGAACTTCATGTACTGGCGCTACTTCATGTGGAACTTTGCCGGCAGACAGAACGACATTCAGGGCAACGGCGAACTCGAGCACGGCAACTGGATAACGGGCATACCGTTTATCGACAATGCCATGTACGGCGACCAGAGCCTGCTGCCCGACGTGCTTAAAGAAAACAAGGGACACAACGTATTCTACTGCCTCCCGCTGCTGCTCGGCCTGCTCGGCCTCTTCTGGCAAGCCTACAAAGGCGAGCGCGGCATCAGGCAATTCTGGGTGGTGTTCTTCCTCTTCTTCATGACGGGCTTGGCCATCGTGCTCTACCTTAACCAAACGCCGCAGCAGCCGCGCGAACGCGACTATGCCTACGCCGGCTCGTTCTATGCCTTCGCCATTTGGATCGGCCTCGGCGTTGCAGCCATCGCCGACTGGCTGGGCAGCCTGCTGAAAAAGCAACCCGTGGCAGTCGCCGTGGCTTCCGTCATCGGCATTCTCGTGCCGCTGCAGATGGTAAGCCAAACGTGGGACGACCACGACCGCTCCGACCGCTACGCCTGCCGCGACTTCGGGCTCAACTACCTGAACACGCTGCCCGACGACGGCAAGCCCATCATCTTTACCAACGGCGACAACGACACCTTCCCCCTCTGGTACAATCAGGAAACGGAAGGCAACCGCACAGACGCCCGCGTGTGCAACCTCTCGTACCTGCAAACCGACTGGTACACCGACCAAATGCTACGTCCCGCCTACGACTCGCCCGCGCTGCCCATCACGTGGCCGAGGCTCTGCTACGTAGACAACGGCAAGCACACGTTCTATCCCATCCGTCCCGAGGATAAAAACATTCTCGAAGAAATCAAGAAAAAAGACCCGACGGTCGACCCCTACGAACTCAGTTACGTGCTCGACCACTTCGTGGCGCGTCCCGAGGGCGGCTATTTCCCCACCGACAGCCTTGTGCTTACCGTGGACAAAGAGGCGGTGCGCCGCTCGGGCATGATGATCCCCGGCGACTCTATCCCCGACAAGATGCAGATTTCCCTCAAAAAGGCCTACGAAAGGCAGCGCGGACTGTATCGCGTGGACATCATGATTTACGAAATGCTCGCCCGCACCAACTGGAAGCGCCCGATGTATATGAGCGTCACGCTCGGCCCGAGCAACTACGCCGGCCTCGAGAACTTCCTCGTGCTCGAAGGCCTTGCCTACCGCATCACGCCGTTCAACTTCGGCACGATGCGCACCGTAGATGCCGACAAGATGTACAGCAACATGATGAACCGCTTCGCCTTCGGCAACGTCAAGGCTAAGGGCATCTACCTCGACGAGACCGTGATGCGTATGTGCCAGACGCACCGCCGGATGCTCTGCCTCCTTGCCAAGTCGCTGCTCGACAAGGGCGAGACCGAGAAGGCGCGCAACGTGCTGCGCAAATGCAAGGAGGAACTGCCTGCAGAAAATATCCCCTACGAATACGACGATGAAGACATTGCCTATCTGTGGTATCAAGTGGGAGAGAAGAAGGAAGCAGAGCGCGTGTGCAAGGAGGTGCTGAAATACGATTTCCAATATTTCGCTTACCTCAACTCGCTTTCGCCCGAACGGCAGCGCACTTACGTACGCACCGCCTACTATCTGTTCCGAGGCCTTATAAGCAACCTGCAAGTGCTCAATATGGCAGAGTCGAAAGACATGAAGCACTACGAAGCCGAATATCAGAAACTGATCGACACGCCGGTGGGCACCTCGGCGGCAAATCTCTATATGGAGCAGATGCAAGACTACGGCGAATAACCAAGCAAGAAGAGAACGTAGAGATGATCATCGAGCAGCCCGCCAAATTCCTCAGATGGCTCTATCCCCAAGCCCTTTGGCGCATGGATAGAAAGGAGCGCGCCGTATATCTCACCTTCGACGACGGCCCCATTCCCGAGGTAACGCCGTGGGTGCTCGATGTCCTTGACCACTACGGCATCAAGGCTACGTTCTTCATGGTGGGCGACAATGTGCGCAAGCACCCCGAGGAGTTCCGAATGGTGCGCGAGCGCGGCCACCGCATTGGCAACCACACGTACAACCACGTAGGAGGATTGCTGCACGGCATATCTTCCTACGTGAACAACGTGGAACTGGCCAACACCTATCTGCAAACCGACCTCTTCCGACCCCCGCACGGCTGGATGAAGTGGGGGCAATATATTCTTGTGAAAGAGAAATACCGCGTGGTGATGTGGGACCTCGTGACGCGCGACTATTCCAAGCACCTCAAGGGGCGCGACGTGCTGCTCAACGTGCGTCGCTACGCCCGCCCTGGCAGCATCATCACGTTCCACGACTCCGTGAAAAGCTACGAGAAGCTCACCTACGCCCTGCCCCGCGCCATCGAGTGGCTGCGCTCGCAAGGCTACGCTTTCAAGGTGTTCGAGTAAAAGAAATATATTAATAAAACACGTTCAGCCCCTTGCTTCCTGCAGCGAGGGGCTGAATGTGTTTGGGAGATAATATAAGAAATTGGAGAATATTCCAAATTTAGAAAAAGCATCATACCAATTTCTCTTTTCAGCACAAGAAACTTTGCAAAGTATGCAAAGAATATCCGAAAAGTTGGCATTTTTATCAGCAAAACCGCGTTTTTAGTCGGTTTTTTATAGGAAAGTCGTCTCTTTAACAAACTATTTGCCCTTTTTGTTATAACTTTGCGTCTGTAAAGGATTGGTTTTTATTTTTTTTCTCTAACCACACACAATGGAACTTGACAAATTTGACAGGCAGCTTCGGCTGCTGCTTATGCTGACCCAAAACCGCAACCTCACCGTGGACGACGTGAGTCGCCAGCTCTCAATGAGCCGCCGCTCCATCTATCGCTATATCGATTCGTTCAAGCAGATGGGGTTCATCGTGGTGAAAGAAGGGCCGCGCTACCACATCGACCCCGAGTCGCCCTTCTTCAAGCAAATCACCTCGCTCATTCATTTCACCGAAGACGAGGCGATGACCATCAATCAAGTACTTAATTCCGTCTACGACAATTCTCCGCAGGTGCGCCATCTGCGCGAGAAGCTTTCCTCGCTTTACGACTATAAAGTGCTCTGCAAGCACGGCGTGGACGAACACATAGCGCAAAACCTCGCTGCCCTCTTCGACGCCGTCAAGACGGAGCGCATGGTGGTGCTGCGCGATTACGCCTCGCCCAACAGCGCACAAACTTCCGACCGCATCGTAGAACCCTATCTCTTTGTTTCGGAAAACAGTGAAGTGCGTTGCTATGAAATCAAGACCGGGCAGAACAAGACGTTCAAGCTGAGCCGCATACGCAAGGTTGAGCCGCTCGACCTGCTGTGGAGCCACAAGAGCGAGCACGCTGAGTTCTTTACCGACCTCTTCCACTTCTCGGGCGAAGAGCGTTTCCCCGTGACCCTCATTTTGGGTCAGCTTTCTATGAGTCTGCTTGTAGAGGAATATCCCGGTGCTTCCGCAATGCTTAAAAAGCAGGACGACGGACGTTTCCTGCTAAAAACGGAAGTGTGCAGCTACAAAGGCATCGGACGCTTCGTGATGGGGCTGATCGACGACATTGAAATAGTAGGCAGCCCCGATTTTGTGGAATATCTGCGCGGAAAGGCCGAAGATTTAACACAAAAAGTTGGCAAGTGACATTCGCTGACACAAAATAGTTCTTACTTTGCACCCGTAAACCTCAAACGAAAACCTTAAAACTTTTACGGATATGGCAAAGAAAGAAAATCTCCTCGAGCTTAACGTCAGCCTCAACCTCAACCTTACCGACCGCCTTGCGGAAACCAATGCCTTCCGCTGCCTCGCCAACTTTTACAGCCGCCTGCTCGGCAACTCCTGCACGGCAACCGAGGCCGTAAGCATCACTTACGCCCAGCTGTTCCTTTTCGGAACGCTCTGCCCCTTTGACCTGAGCGCAGGCTGGCGCGCCTGCTTTCTCCTACTTACCTTGGGCGCAATCAAAAACGCCCGCCTTTGGCGATAAAACCCTTTGAACATAAACCGCATCGGCGCATTGCACAAGGTCTGTGCAATGCGCCGATGCGTTTTACCTTAGAAGGCATTTTTATTGGTTTAAGACTTTTAGAAGTGTAAACAATTTGCAAACATTTCTCTAATTCCATGCCTTATTCTTAATAATATAAAATTTCTTTTTACTTTTTGCTGAAGTATGGGCTTTATTTGTTACAAAGTCCATACTTTTGTTTAGTGTTTAACTCCTAATTTTTGATATTGTAATGAAAAAGGTTTATCTTTTTGTGCTTGCAGCGTTTGTTTCGCTCGTAAGCGCCGATGCTCAAATCGTTCGCTCGACTGACAATCCGCAGTATTTGCCGACGCCGGAATACACATACGACGGCGGAGATGACGAGCAAAAAGTCTTTGGTATGATTCGTGCCGGTGTAGGTACCTCTTGGCTTTGTGGCGATAATATAGATCACCTTGGAAGCCAAATTGCTTATGGCATTGACTTAGGTTTTGGTGCTCGCATTGGTAGCAAAGGTTTTTATTGGGGTGCAGAATTTGGTTTTAACAGCAGAGGTTGGTCGAATGATACTCGCAACAATTACAAACTTATGGCGCACAACATAAAACTGACATTTACGCAATTCGGTTGGAAAATTAAATTCGGCGAATCTAATTGGGCAATTGATCCACACTTTGGTGCATTCATCAGCTACGATTTTGCAGGCAAAGGAAAGTGGGAAACTCATGGGCACAAAGGTTCGTTAAGTCTCAGTGATGACGATACGTGGAATAAATTTGATGCGGGTATCAATGTTGGCGGAGGTATTTGGTACAAGAAGTTCAACTTGGATGTAACCTACACGCGTGGTTTTATGGAAGCAATAGAAAAAGGTGATGTTACAAGTGCCAGTCTGTTGGTTCGCCTCGGCTTTGCCTTCTAAATATTGATCAAGTAATGAACAACATTTATTCTTCCTGAAAGCATCGTGACTTTCAGGAAGTTTTTTTTGCACCGGTAAACGCAAAAAAAACTGCCGTTGCCGCGTCCATTATCTCGGGGATAGTTTTTACTGTCTCCGAGATATTTTTTATTTTCAGCAAGTTATTTTTTACTATCATATAGGATAGTTTTTGTTACAAAGTTTGTAATATGCGTTACAAAGTTTCTAACACATGTTACAAAGTTTGTAATACGTGTTACAAACTTTGTAACAAACTTTTTCTTATAGGATAATGAAAAATATCAAGGAGATAGGGGAAATTATCTTGCTGGAAATGAAAAATAACTTGGAGAAAATGGGCACGGGATAGGCAGATAATGGATATGCTTACTGCATATTATAACTTCAGATTCCTATAAAATTGCAATCAGATGTTGGAAAAACGGACAAAATCAGGCTAAAACATGTTGGAAAAACGGACAAAAGCCCCTCTCTATGCATTGAAAAAACAGGCAAAAGACGATTAACCAAAAGAGGAACAGCGTGTTATTGTCTTCCGAAAAGCAGATAGCAAGAACATACAAATATGCGCGTGCGGATGTATCGGTTTGAGACATACGCACGCGCATTAAAATTATAATATGAGGCGTTTGCTTATTTCCTTACCGCACCAAGGCTTTCGCCGTCTGGCTGCCGGCACGCACTACGTAGATGCCGGCGGGGAGGGGCAGGAACTGGGCGGCGCGGCCGTCGGTGATGGCGGTGGCTATGGCGCGGCCGTCGGCCGCGTACACCGTGACGGGGACACCGGCAGGGGCGTCGGCGATGACGATACCGCCGCGAGCACTGCGGATAGCCAGGGCGGCAGGCGCGGCATCGAGGTTGCTGATGCCGTTCACCACAATGGAGAATGACGGCGAGGGCTGAGACTCGCGGTCGCCATAAACGGCCGTGACGGTGTAAATGTGGCTGGTGCCCTCTTCTGCCGTGTCGGTGTAGGCATATCCCTCAACGGGCGCATCGTTGAGCCGCACGCCGTCGCGATAGACGTTGAATCCGTCGGGCGTGCGTTTCACGAGGCAACCTTCATAGGAGATATTGTCGAGCATGAGGCCCGTCTTGTTCAGTCCCACATAATGCAGGGCGAAGTAGCGGGCATCTTCGGGTAGCGCAAAACGCTGTTCCGTCCACGTATCGGCGGCTTCGAGGGCAGCGACGAGGCGGAAATCTTCAGGGGCATTGCCCGTAGTGGAATAGAGGAACTGATAAGGCTCTGCTTCGGAGGTAACACTCTGCGCGAAGAACGATACGGTCTGGCGGTTGCCCGAGAGACAGGGCGAGATGAGCCAGTCGTCGTTGGGTGCATTATAAGCGGCCCACGAGATGAAGCAACGGTCACCCTCGTAAGTAGTGAGGGGCACGGTGGCAGAAACTTTGGAGGGATTGAAAGCCATGAATGCCTGCGGCACATCGTTGTTGGGCCATTCAAAAGTGCCGTCGGTGGCGTTGCCGAACTTAAACGGCTCTACCTCGTCGCCGTCGAAGAGCGTCCAAAGACCGAAGTCGCTGATTGAGAAGTCGGGATAATCCTCCGCGCCGTCCACAACGTAGGCCGCTACATCGGAGGCATCTGCCTTTGTCCACGAGAGTTCCACTTTTTCAGAGGTGCTGATGCCCGTGAGGCTGGAAGGACGCGGCAGGTTGGGCGCTTCAATGCTGACGAGGCGCGAGGCGGCGTTGTTTGAAGACATTTGGTCGCCGTTGGCAAAGACGCGGGCGGTGAGCGTGACGCTTTGGCCGGCCATGTCGTCGGTGGGTGTGAAGACGAACTTCACTAACTTGGTTTCGCCCGCGGCAAATGGTTTTATTACTGACGAGTCAATGAGTTTTTCGCCTTCGTAGAGTTCCACGGTGGCTTGGTCAAAGTCGGCCGTTCCGGCATTCTTCACCCGCGCCGTATAGGTGTAGCCGAAGCCAGCCTCGGCGACGGTCAGCCCTTCAAGGCTTTCCATCACGACTTCGCGCGTGGCGGTCGTTCCTGAAATGGTGAGGTTGTCTACGTGGATATTGTTGTTGGCTACTTGGCGTATATGTCCGTAAATCAGAATGGAGATGCCGCGCATACCTTGCAGTGCGGAGAGGTCGACGGTGTGCTTTGTCCAGCCGCCCGCACCTTTCGGGGTGAAGGTGGTGGGGATAAACGTGCGCTGGCCTTCGGACGTTTCGTAGCCGATGCGCATGTACGTGTCGTCGGCATAGGTGTTGGCATGGAAGAGATAGAAGGAAAGTTGCGGGGCCACCGTTTCGGAGAAGTCGATGCGCGGGGAGATGAACACGCCCTCGCCCTCACGGTTGTACACCTCGTCGCCGGAGAAGGTGATCAAGCCGGGACCGTCTTGCCCGATGGTAAAGGGATCATAGCCCGTGCCTACTACCGTCCAAGTGGAATAGGTGCAATCGTTGCGCCAAGGGTTGGTGGCCGTCTGTTGGTTCAGCCAAGTCTCGGCAAAGGGCAGGGTGTAGTCAGCACCCACGATGACCGTGCCCGAGTAAGCCGATGCAGCCTCGCCGGTCTGCGTGAACGGCGTGATCATATAGCGCACGATGCCCTGCGTGCCGTTTAGTTCAGCCTCTGGCGTGCCGTCGGTATAAGCCGTGCCCTTTATGCCCGGGGCGATTACGGTGAAGGCATCGTCGGTGATACGGGTCACGCGATAGCGCACATCGTCGGAGCTGACATAGCGTCCCTCACTGTCGGTGCCGGAGGGCGAAGCCTGCCACGTGAGCTGTACGCCGCCGTTGGCATTGCGCACGGCCTGCAAGTCGGAAGCCGGCTGGGGCACGCCGATAGAGAGGTCGCACGCTACGATGGCGCGGATGCTCTCGCCGTCGGCATTGGCAACAGCCACTTCGTAGGTATTCACGGCCATCGCTGCCTGCGTGTCGGTCCACTCCACCTGCGCTGCCGTGCCTAAGTTCCTGACAACGCCTGCCGGCTCTGCGCTGCCGCTCTTGTAGATACGCGCTTCGAGGGGCGCGGCAAGGGGCGAGCCCATAGCGGTGAGCGAGGGCGTGGTGAAGGAAAGGCGGACGGAGGAGTCGGTAACCTTTTCGGCCGTGAGGTTTTCCACCGTGGCAGGCACGGAAGCCGAGGAAAGTTCGCGGAGATAAAGGTTGTCAATCGAGGTGTGCTCGCCGGCAGCCGTTGTGACATGGAAACCGATGTAGGCATCGCCCGGCGCGGGCACGAAGTCCACATTGATTTCAACAGGCTCGAGCTGCGGCGCTTGGAAGGTGGTTTGCTTAATGACGCGGTTCTGGCCTGCCACCGTGTAGCCCGGGCCGATGGTCACGGCGAGGTTGTTGTCGTAGCCGTAATAGCCATAGGCCTGGAACGTGAGGCGATATACTTTATTGGCATCGAAGGCCAGGGCGGGCGTGATGAGCCAGTCGTCAGCGGCACCATATATATTAGTATAATAGAAAGCGCAATAATACTGCGTGTCGAACTTCCAGCGGGGCTGATAAAAGTCATCGCCAGTGCAGTCCGCGTTGGCGTCGATTACTGTATAGGCATCGAAGGCGTGCTGCGTGTCGAAAGTTTCAATATAAGGGATATGGCAGGGCGTGCCCACGGTGGCGTAGTTGGAATAAGCCGCCTTGCTCTTCTGCCCGCCGCAATTGACGGTGACGGAGTAGCGGATATTTTCCATTTCGGCGGGCACCGTTTCCACGAACGTGGCACGCGGGCTAAGCCCCGAGGCAGCCACCGCGCCCGAAGGCAGGCGCACGATGTCGTAGGTGATGTTTTCCGTATCGATGAAACCGCCGTTTTCGCCCTTCGTAGGCGGTGTCCACGTCAGCGTTGCCGTGGCGCGGCTTTCGTCGACCGACAGCGTGAGCCCTGTAACGGGGGCGGGAGCGTCGTAACCGAAGTAGGCCGTCGCCTTGTTCTTCACGCTTTCGTATCCGCCCTGCGAGAGGATAACAGCTACGGTGTGGTTGCCTGCGTCGGCATTGACTTCCGTCTCAAACTGCGAGCCAGCCTGCGCGGCGGCGGCAATGGGTTCCTTGCCGTCCACGCTGATGCTGATTTGCACCGTACCCGTGAGCGGCGTGCCGCCATAGGTGCGCGAGGGAACGGTGAAAGCCACGCGGCCTTTCATAGAACCGGGGGCGGAGGGGGCAAACGTGAGGTCGGACAATTGGTCGGGAGCGGAGGGATGCGCATTGATGATTGCCAGGGCAGTAAGTTGCTCCTGACGGGTAAAGGCAACGACGGGCGTGGCCTTGCCGGTGGCGAGGTCTACCTCAAAGATGTAGCTGTAACTGTCCTCTTTCCATGTGTCGTCTGCGGTGAAACCTTTGAAAGCCCAGTAGAACTTGCCCGTGCGGAAGTCGATCGTGCCCGATTGCGGCAGGTCGTTGGGCACAAAGCCTGTTGCACCGATCACTTGATAAGAGCCGTCCTTCTGCGTCTTGCACAGATTTCCTTTGGCGTCAATACCCCAAAGTTGTCCGGTGGCATCGGCTGCCACGGCGCAGAGATAATGCGTTTCGCAAAGGCGGGTGAATTGTCCCGTCTCGGGGTCTACCGTCGCCAGCCAACCTTTCTCAGTGTTGCCGAAGGGGCGCGTAACGGCGTAGATTTTATCCTCTATCGGGTCGTAAGTAAGGTCGGCCGACACGGTTTCTTCCAATTTCGTGCCTACGGCAACGCTGCGCTCGAGGGTCCAAGTTTCGGGGTTGTAGACACGCCAAGTCGTGGTGTAGCTAAGATAACCGCCCACGATATCAACGCCGTAATATTTGCCTTTAGCATAAACGCCGCTGTTGGAAAGTTCCTGAAACGTGCCGCTCGCCGTGCCCTGGCGCGTGAGTGCAGAGGTGCTGCCGTCGGCAGGGATGGAATAGAAAGCGTAGTCGGGCACGGGTGCACCAGTATCGGTCCACGCATCAGAATAATACAGGTAGCCGTAAAGCGTGGGGGCTTCGTTCTGCGCAGCAGCGGTGAGACCGCCAGCCATCAGAAACAGCACAGCCAGCATTACGGAGGAGAAAAAGTTTTTCATAAAAGGGTTGGGAAAAAGTGTATATATAATACATAATGTGACAACGCTTTTGGAAGCGCATTATTCTTCCAGCAGTTTGCCAATCAGTTCGCGCAGCTTGTCAATCAGTTCGGGCGTGAAGCCGGTCTCGTCGAGTTGCATTGCGCCGTTTTTGTCAAATACGAAGTAGCGGGGAATGCTTTGCACCTCCGGTGTTTCCCATAGTTCGGCATCGAAGCGGTAATGGTCGCCGCGAATCTCGGGTACGGATTCGCTCCAAGCATCGGCGGGACTGCTGAAATCGGTGACATATACAAAAACGACGTCCTTTCCTTCAAATTCCGCCTTCAGAGGTTTCATGGCTTTAATGCCTTGGCGGCAAGGGCCGCACCACGTGGCCCAATAGTCCACAACCGCAACCTTGCCTTTGTAGTTCGCCGCAATGGCATCGAGCATGCGTCCGTCAGTAACCTCTGGCGTGGGCTTGATGCGGTCGGCGGCTTCTTCGGCCAAACGCTTCAGCGTGGCTTTCAATTTCTCGTTGTCGGCACGCGCAAAGGTTTGCATGGCCTCGGGCAGGGCGGCAATCTCTGCGTCCGAAACGGCCTGCATCTTGCCAATCCGCTCTTTCACGTCGATTACCCGTTTGATTTCAGTGCACCACTTGCCGAGCGGTGACTGCTCCAATCCGTTGGCGCGGGCGTAGGCATCCGTCGATCGGGCATCGTTTAGGACGGCTACGGCTTCGGGGCTGCGGAACAGGTTGAGCGTGGTAGCCACGTCCTCCTCTTTCAGCGTGAAGTCTTTTCCATAATGTGCCTTAAAGAGCGAGTCGCGCTTCTCGCCCGATATCTCGCCCTGAGCATATAGAAATTGATGCAGCCAACGGCGGTAGCCCGTCAATTTGGCAACATAGCACCCTTCGGCATAAAGCATGAGGTAGCGGCGCGTGCCAGCGTCCACGTCGGTGAGGGCTTTTGCGTAAGCAAGGTCGCGCGAGAGGGCGGCGCGGCAACTGTCCCTGTAAACCGGGAACGTCATCGGTGCTGCGGTCTTCGCATTGCGCGGCACGGGCATCTGTCTCGTCATTTTCCCGAAATATTTTCCGCTGAAATAATCCTCGCAGAGTGCGGCGTAAGGGCTGCAGAAACGAATGAAATCTGCGGAGGCATCGCCGTTGAGGCTGCGTGTCAGTGCCGGCACGTCGATGACAATGGTGAGGTCCTTTCCCGGTTCTACGAATATATCGAAGTTCGTAAGTCCCGACCTGATGTTGGCATTGAACGGATAGCAGGCATCGAGGGTAATGACCTTTGTGCGGCTGTCGGGCGTGGCGGTACTGTCGGCTATGATTCTATAAAACGGGTAGCACTGCGTGTAAGAACCAAAGGTGTGGAGGGAGAATTCGATGCTGTTCAAGGCCTCTTCCGACACGTCACCCAAAAGTTTGATGAAGATGCGGCTGCGCTGCATCTTGCCGTCGTAAGGGCCGAACGTGGCGGGCGCGGCAGGTTTGGGCGTAAAGGCGGCGGGGGCGTACTGCTTGCCGTCGAGGCGGATACCATAGACCAGCCAGCAGTCATTGGCTTTTCCCTCAATAAAGTCAAATGTTTTTGCGTTCTTGGGCAGCGGTTCGAACACAAGCACCATAGAGTCCTGCACCGCGCTGCGGTCTTTCAGGTCAACGGTGGGCATCAGTTGGTTAAAGACAATGGGCATGGCTGAAACCACCTCGTTGCTCACCGCCTTCGGGTCGATGGAGATGCGGTCGCTCTTTTCGTCCTTTATTATATATTGTGTCCAGTCGGGCACAACGGTTTTGCGCTTAAAGCATTTGCCGCTGCGGACTTTGTATTCCTTGCCGTCGCATACGAGCGCGGCCTCTCCCATAATGCCCCACGACCAGAAAAAAGGTTTTACGAAATGCAACACGGTGGCGGTATCGGTCAGCGTCACAGCCACGGGGGCGGTGCTGCCGTTGATCAGCGCGGCAACCGCCGGTTGCTTAACGACCTTTGCCTTCTTGCCTTTCGCGGAAACGGCAAGGGTGCAAAGGGCGCAAATGAGCAGCAATGAGATTTTTTTCATGAAAAGGGGATGACTTTATTCCAAATAAGTATATCCGTAAAGGCCGGAGCGGTAATTGTAGATAAACTCCTTGCCTTCCTCAATCGTGATTTTGCCTTCCTTCACGGCCTTGCTCACCCACGTTTCGAGGCGGCGCACCAGCCGCTTGGGGTCGTACTGCACGTATTCGAGCACGTCGGCAACGGTTTCGCCGTCGATGGTCTTCTCGATGTTGTAGTCGTCGCCGTCGATGGTGATATGCACGGCGTTCGTGTCGCCGAAGAGGTTGTGCATGTTGCCGAGGATTTCCTGATAGGCACCCACGAGGAACACGCCGATATAATAATGCTCGCCCTCTCGTATGGTGTGCAGCGGGAGGTACGATGTCTGCTGGTTGTAATTGACGTACGTGCTGATTTTGCCGTCCGAGTCGCAGGTGATGTCCTGCAAGGTTGCCGAGCGCGTGGGCTTCTCGTCGAGCCGCGCGATGGGCATGATGGGGAAGAGCTGGTCAATGCCCCAAGAGTCGGGCATGGACTGGAAGAGCGAGAAGTTGCAGAAATATTTATCCGCCATCGTCTTGTCGAGGTTGCGCAGTTCGTCGGGCACGTGCTTCTGGTGGTGCACGAGGTCGGAGATTTCGTGCGTGATGCTCCAATAGAGGCTTTCGATGTGCGCACGGGTTTTAAGGTCGATGATGCCGTGGCGGAAGAGATCAAGCGCTTCGTCGCGGATATCCTGCGCATCGTGCCAGTCTTCGAGCATGGAGCGTGAGGAAAGTTTGTCCCAGATCTCCGTGAGATCGCGCACGAGTTGGTGGTCGCCCTCGGCAGGCTGGAAGTCCTCGGGCATGTAAGGCATCGAGGCGCATTCGAGCACGTCGAGGATAAGCACGGAGTGGTGCGCCGTCAGTGAGCGGCCGCCCTCGGTGATGAGGTTGGGGTGGGGAATGTTGTTTTTGTTGGCTGCGTCGGCAAAGGTATAGACGCAGTCGTTCACGTATTCCTGGATAGAATAGTTCACCGAACTTTCGGAGTTGCTCGAGCGCGTACCGTCGTAGTCCACGCCGAGGCCGCCGCCGCAGTCCACAAACTCTACGTTGAAGCCCATGGCGTGGAGCTGTACGTAGAACTGCGCAGCCTCGCGCAGGGCGGTGGAGATGCGGCGGATTTTCGTGATTTGCGAGCCGATGTGGAAATGAATGAGTTTCAGGCAGTCGTGCATGCCCATTTCGTCGAGCATCTGCAAGGCTTGCAGCAGTTCGGCGGAGTTGAGGCCGAACTTAGAGGCATCGCCGCCGCTCTCCTGCCACTTGCCCGTGCCCGACGAGGCGAGCTTGATGCGTATGCCGAGGTTGGGGCGCACGCCGAGTTTCTGCGCGGCGCGGGCAATGCTGACGAGTTCGGGCATCTTCTCGATGACGAGGAACACGCGCTTGCCCATTTTCTGTGCCAAGAGCGCAAGTTCTATAAAGTTCTGGTCTTTGTGGCCGTTGCAGATAATCAGGCTGTCGCTGTCCATGTTCGTGGCCAGCACGGCGTGCAGCTCGGGTTTGCTGCCGGCTTCGAGGCCGAGGTTGTACTTCTTGCCGTGGCTGATAATCTCTTCCACCACGGGGCGCATCTGGTTTACCTTAATGGGGTAGATGATAAAGTGGTCGGCCTTGTAGTTGTACTCCTTTTCGGCGCGGTCGAAGCATTCTGCGGTCTTCTCGATGCGGTTGTCGAGGATATCGGGGAAGCGCAGCAGGACGGGCGCGGTGATGTCGCGCGAGTTGAGTTCGTCCACTACTTCTTTGAGGTCTACTTTCACGCCGTCTTTGCGCGGTGACACGTAGGCGTGCCCTTTTTCATTGATGCCGAAATAGTTTACGCCCCAGCCCTTTACGTTGTAAAGTTCCTCGGAATCTTCAATTCTCCATTTTCTCATTGGCAGTAAGGTTGTGTGGGATAGATGGATGATGATATTAGAGCCGCTCGCAAATAAGGTCGGCTACGTGGTCGATTTTGTCGAAAGAGTCAAGCACGTTCACGTCTATGATTTCTTGTGCTTGGCTATAAAAAGGCTCGCGCTCGGCGAGCTGGGCGTCAACGAACTCTTTAAGTTCCTCGCTGCTTTTGCCTTTCAGCAGCGGGCGCTCTCCCCGGCTCATGCCGATGTGGTCGCAGAGCGTTTGGACAGAGGCCTTCATATAGAAGGTGTGCCCCACGGAGTTCATATAGTCCATATTGTCGAAAAAGCACGGCGTGCCGCCGCCGCAGGCCAGCACCACGTTCTCAAACTCTGCCGCCTCGTGGAGCATGCGGCGCTCGAGGTCGCGGAACCGCGCCTCGCCTTCCTCGGCGAAGATACGCGCCACCTTCGTGTGGAAACGCTCCTCGATGTACCAGTCCAAGTCGTAGAACGTGCAGCCCAGTTTCTTGGCCACGGCACGCCCCACGGTGGTCTTGCCGGCGCACATGTAGCCTATGAGGATAATGCTTTTCATCGGCGGACGATTTATTTCTTCGCTTTCTTCTTGGGCGGCTCGCTCATTATTTTGCGGCACTCCTCGATGGTCAGTTCTGCGGCACGCTCCGCCATAGAGCGTGGTATCTTGAAGTTCTTGCCGTTGCAGGCGATGTAGGGGCCGAAGCGGCCCGTGCGGATTTGCAGCCCCTCTTGTTCCTCGAAGGTTTTGAGGATAGACTGCTCCTCGGCGTTGCGCTTCGTCACAATCAGGTTGATGGCCTGCTCCTGCGTGATTTCGAGCGGGTCGATGTTTTTCGGGATCGACACGAACTTCTTGTCGTGCATCACGTAAGGGCCGAAGCGTCCCGTCGACACCACGATGTCTTTGCCCTCAAACGCGCCGCACACGCGCGGCAGTTTGAAGAGGTCGAGGGCTTCTTCGAGCGTGATGGTCTCGATGCTCTGCCCTGCGGCGAGGCGTGCGAAGCGCGGTTTTTCCTCCTCGCCCGTTTCGCCGATTTGCGCCATTGGTCCGAAGCGGCCTATCTTCACCACCACGGGTTTGCCGCTGGCGGGGTCGGTGCCGAGGCTGCGCTCGCCCACCTTGTGGGAAGACTGCTGCTCGAGCGAGCGTTCCACGTCCGGCTCGAAATCTTTATAAAATGATTGAATGAGTTTCTTCCAGTCCTTCTTGCCTTCTGCCACCTCGTCGAACTCTTTCTCAACGTTGGCGGTGAAGTTGTAGTCCATAATGCCCGGGAAAGCCTCCATGAGGAAGTCGTTGACCACGAGGCCCACGTCGGTCGGCATCAGTTTGCCTTTCTCGCTGCCCACCGTCTCAGTGCGCGTGGCCTCCTGCACCTTGCCGTCGGCGAGGACGAGCACCGTGAAGGGGCGCTCCGTGCCTTCCTTGTCGCCCTTTGCCACATAGCCGCGCTGCTGGATGGTAGAAATCGTGGGCGCGTAGGTCGACGGGCGGCCGATGCCCAGTTCTTCGAGTTTATGCACGAGCGAGGCTTCGTTGTAGCGTGCCGGCGCGGCGGAGAAACGCTCGCGGGCCGAAATCTCCGTGGCGAGGGCGGCTTCACCCTCCGACATCTGCGGCAGCATGCCGGGAGCGGCCTCTGCCTCGCCTTCGCCGGCATTGCGGCTGTCGGCATAGACGCGCAGGAAACCGTCGAACTTCACTACTTCGCCATTGGCCACGAACGTTTCGGGCTTGCCGTCGATGGCAATCACCGCCGTGGTCTTCTCAATCAGCGCGTCTGCCATCTGGCACGCCAGTGTGCGCTTGCGGATAAGGCCATAGAGGCGGCGTTCCTGCGCAGTGCCTTCAATTTCGGCGCGGCGCATGTCGGTGGGGCGAATGGCCTCGTGCGCCTCTTGCGCTCCCTTGGTGTGCGTATGGTAGGTGCGGCGCTTGTGGTATGCCTTGCCCATGCTCTCTTCGATGACTGGGCCGCAGGCGTTGAGGCACAGCGCGGAGAGGTTGGTAGAGTCGGTACGCATGTAGGTGATAAGACCCGCCTCGTAGAGCGTCTGCGCCACGCGCATCGTGGCCGAAACGCTGAAGCCCAACTTGCGCGCGGCTTCCTGCTGCAAGGTCGAGGTGGTAAACGGCGGCGCGGGCGAGCGGTGCGTGGGGTGCGTTTCCACTTCCGCCACTTTGAACGATGCGCCGCTGCAACTGAGCAGGAATGCCTCCGCCTCAGCCTTTGTCTTAAAGCGGCGGTCGAGTTCGGCGCGTACCTCCTTGCCGCTGTTCCCGAGCGTGAACACGGCACTCACGCGATAGGCGGTCTGCTCCTTGAAGGCGGCGATTTCGCGCTCGCGCTCCACAATGAGGCGCACGGCCACGCTCTGCACGCGCCCTGCCGAAAGACTGGGGCGCACGCGCCGCCACAGCACGGGCGACACCTTGAAGCCCACGAGGCGGTCGAGCACGCGGCGGGCCTGCTGCGCGTCCACGAGGTTGAGGTCTATGGAGCGCGGGTGCTCTATGGCGGCGAGAATGGCGGGCTTCGTGATTTCGTGGAACACGATGCGCTGTGCCGTCTTGGGGTCAATGCCGAGCACCTCCGCCAAGTGCCAAGAGATGGCCTCTCCCTCGCGGTCTTCATCGGACGCGAGCCACACGGCGGCGGCCTTCTTGGCGGCCGAGCGCAACTCGTTCACCACGTGCTGCTTGTCGGCTGGTATTTCGTAGTCGGGCGCAAACGTGTCGAGGTCCACGCCGAAGTTCTTCTTTTTCAGGTCACGGATATGGCCGTAACTTGACATTACTTTGTAGTCGTCGCCAAGGAATTTCTCAATGGTTTTTGCCTTTGCGGGCGACTCCACAATGACTAAGTTTTTGGGCATTGTAATATATGATACTTTAATTTCTGCGTGCAAAAGTAGGGAAAAAAGACATTATATAATGTATCGTCTTATAAAAAAACGCATTCCGTCCCGTTTCGGGGTACACAATATTATATATATACGTTACTTGAGTAAATAAGTAGACGAGTAAACAAGTGAACAAGTAGACGTGTAAACTCGTCTGCTAAATATCCCCGCTTTCACTAAAAAACTAATTATCTGCGCATATAAGCGCATATTTTCGTAAATTTGCGCGTTGTTTTCTCACACGGATTATAATCCTTACCTTTTTTCAATGCAAGAATTTCAGCTAATTGCCAAAACCTTTCAAGGTCTTGAAGAGGTTTTGGCGCAAGAACTGACCGAACTCGGTGCCAACAACATCGAAATCGGCCGGCGCATGGTGTCGTTTACAGGCGACAAGGCAATGATGTATCGCGCCAACTTCTGCCTGCGCACCGCCGTCAGAATTTTGAAACCTATCAAAACTTTTAAGGCAACTGATGCCGACGATGTCTACAATGCAGTGCGCGGCGTGGAATGGGATGACTTTCTCGACCTCAAAACGACTTTTTCGGTCGACTCGGTAGTCTATTCCGAGGAGTTCCGTCATTCTAAGTTCGTGGCCTATAAAGTGAAAGACGCCATCGTGGACTACTTCCGCGAGAAGCACGGCGAACGCCCCAATATCCGCATTACGAACCCCGATATCCGCCTGAATATCCATATTGCCGATACGCAATGCACGCTGTCGCTCGACTCTTCCGGCGAGAGCCTGCACCTGCGCGGTTATCGCACGGCTTCGGTGGACGCGCCCATTAACGAGGTGCTCGCCGCAGGTTTGATAAAGTTGTCGGGTTGGGACTTTAAGTCTGATTTCATCGACCCGTTCTGCGGTTCTGGCACGATTTTGGTGGAGGCCGCCCTCATGGCGCGCAACATCTACCCCGGCGTGTTCCGCAAGAAGTTCGGCTTTGAGAATTGGAAGGATTTCGACCCCGAACTGTTACAGGAAATCTACGACGACGACACACAGGAACGCGCTTTCGACCATAAGATTTACGGCTACGACCTTAACCTGCGTGCCATTGAGGCAGCCGATGCCAACGTGAAGGCAGCGGGTGTGAGCGATATCGTAACCCTCGAGCAGCGCGACTTCCAAAAGTTCGAGCAGCCTGCCGAGAAGGCTATTATGGTGACCAATCCGCCTTACGGCGAACGCCTTAAGCCCGAAGACCTCACGGGGCTGTATCAGATGATCGGCAAGACGCTGAAACATTCCTTCTGCGGCAACGAGGCTTGGATTATCAGTTACAAGGAAGAATGCTTTGAAGCCATCGGCTTGAAGCCGAGTTTCAAAATTCCCCTTTACAACGGCGCACTCGACTGCGAGTTCCGCAAATACCAACTCTTCGACGGCAAACTCAACGCCTTTCGCGCTGCCGGAGGCGAGGTGAAGACGGTAGAGGAACGCCGCCGCATGGGCGAGAAGCACCGTTTTAAGCAGAACCGTGGCGAGTTCAACCGCCGCCCTGCGGACGAAGAGCGCGTGCCCGACGAGGACTTTACGCCCGAATACGAGATGTTGCGCAAGCGTCACCGCGAGTTCCAAAACACTTTCGGACCTCGCGAACGCCGCAGCGAAAATCCGCGCCGCTTTGAGGGCGAGAAAGACTTCAAACGCGGAAAGGGCGGCGAATTCAAACGGCGCAGCGACCGCGAGGAACGCGGCAGGGGTGGTAAGTTTGGCGGCAAACGGCGCGACAAATGATTGCGAGTAGGGGCGTTTTGCAAAACGCCCGGTAAATGATAGCTTTATTGAATTTAACCTTTAGGCGCATTCGGCGGGCGTTTTGCAAAACGCCCCTACTCTTTTACTAAATTGTATTATTTAAGTATCAAACCATGACGAACAAGAAACTCATAGCCGCAGGCTTGCTTTTCCTGCTGGCACACTTACCCATTATGGCACAAGGCACAAAGCAGTTCACGCTCGACGACCTGATGTGGGGCGGCTCGAACTATTGGAACATCCAGCCCCGCTCTGTATTTACCGCTTGGTGGGGCGACCGCCTCGTTGAGACGAAAGTGGAAGAACTTAGCCTCCTTTTCGACAACAAGGGGAAGAAGGTGGAGAAAAATGCTGCGCTCTGCTCCCTCGCCGACATCAATGCCGCGCTCGACACGGCGGCATTCGGCAAGGTGCGCACCCTTACAGGCGCAGCCTTTCCCGAATCAAACGGCACCGTAGTGCGCGTCCGTGCCGACAAGGGCACAGTGGACTACGACTGGACCAAGAAGCAAATCGTCTTTTCCATGCTCCGCCCCGAAGGAAATCTTCAAGCCACGAAAACGGCACCCGTCACCTCGGCGCTGGCCTACGTGAAGGACTACAATATATATATACGCACGCGCGAGGGCAAGGACTTGACGGTTACGACCGACGGCACGCGCGAGTTGCAGTACGGCCTCACTGTGCACCGCAACGAGTTCGGCATCAACGAAGGACTGTTTTGGAGCCCTAAGGGCAATTTGCTGGCGTTCTACCGTATGGACCAAAGTATGGTGACGGACTTCCCGCTCATCGACATCTTCCACCGCGTGGCTCAGCTTGCACCCGAGAAATACCCCATGGCAGGCATGACGAGCCATAAGGTAACTGTCGGCATCTTCAACCCTGCAACTGGGCAGACGGTCTATCTCAAAGCCGGCGACCCCACCGACCGCTATTTCACCAATATAGCCTGGTCGCCCGATGAAAGCACTGTTTATATGTTTGAACTGCCCCGCACGCAGGATAAGGCGGAACTCGTGGCCTACGATGCTGCCACGGGCGAGCGCAAAGGCGTTCTGTACACCGAGACCAATGCGCGTTACGTCGAGCCGATGAACCCGATTGTCTTTCTGCCGTGGGACGCCGGCAAGTTCGTGATGCAGTCGCGCCGCGATGGATACAACCATTTTTATCTCTTCGACACCACGGGCAAGCAGTTGGCGCAGCTCACCAAAGGCGCGTTTGAGGTAATCGATTTCCTCGGTTTCAACGAACAGGCAAAGAGCATCGTTTATCTTGCCAACGAGCAGTCGCCCGTTCGCCACAATCTCTATTCCGTGCAAGTAGCATCGGGCAAGCGCCAGTTGCTCGACAATGGCGAGGGCGTGCACCGCGCCTCGCTTTCAGCCGGCGGCCGTTTCCTTTGCGACCGTTGGAGCAAGCCCGACACCTATCGCCAGGTTGACTTTGTCAATACCTCCAATGGCAAGAAGCAAGTCGTGCAAGAGCGCATCGCCACGCCGTGGGCAGACTTTAACGTGCCCGAAATCACGGGCGGCAGCATCAAGGCTGCCGACGGCACGACCGACCTCTACTACCGCCTGGTGAAGCCCGTTGGCTTCGACCCCGCAAAGAAATACCCCACGGTGGTGTACGTTTACGGCGGCCCGCACGCCAACAACGTGGAGGAAAGCTGGAATTTCGCCGCCCGCCCCTGGGAAATCTATATGGCGCAGCGCGGCTACGTGCTGTTTGTCATCGACAACCGCGGCTCGCAATATCGCGGTTTCGACTTCGAGAGCTGCACGCACCGCCATCTCGGCGACATCGAGATGAAGGACCAGTTGAAGGGCGTGGAATTTCTCAAAACCCTGCCTTATGTCGATGCTGACCGCCTCGGCGTGCACGGCTGGTCGTTCGGCGGCTACATGACCACCAACCTCATGTGTTCCTACCCCGATGTGTTCAAAGTCGGCGTGGCGGGCGGCCCCGTTATCGACTGGAAATATTACGAGGTGATGTATGGCGAGCGCTACATGGACACGCCGCAGGAAAACCCCGACGGTTACGAAAGTTCCTCGCTGCTGCCTAAGGCCAAGAACCTCAAAGGCCGCCTGCAAATCATCGTGGGTCTTAACGACGGCACTTGCGTGCTGCAGCACAGCCTTGCTTTCCTCCGCGCCTGCGAAGATGCTGGCACGCAGCCCGACTATTTCGTTTATCCCGGTCAGGAACATAATATGATGGGGCGCGATATGGTGCATCTCCATGAACGCATCACGCGCTACTTCGACGATTATCTCAAATAATATCTTAAAACATCATTATACAACCATGAACGCAATATCCACAACAAACGCGCCTGCCGCAATAGGCCCGTACAGCCAAGCCATTAAAGTGGGCGAACTGGTGTTTGTGTCGGGCCAGTTGCCCATCGACCCCGCCACGGGTGCCTTCGCAGAGGGCGGCATCAAAGAACTGACGCGCCAGTCGCTCACCAACATGAAGGCTATTCTCGAAGAAGCCGGCACTTCTATGGCCAACGTTGTAAAAACCACCGTCTTCCTTGCCGACATGAACGACTTTGCCGCGATGAACGAGGTTTATGCCGAGTTCTTTGCCGCTCCCTTCCCTGCCCGCTCCGCCGTAGCAGTAAAAACCCTGCCCAAGGGTGCGCTGGTAGAAATCGAGTGCATAGCGCAGGCGTAAAGCCGTCTTTATAACAAACTCATAATAAGCATTTAGGGCGTGCCAAACGGCACGCCCTAAACGTTTTTTGGTGATTTCTGGATACCACCTTATCTTAATATATGAAATATGCAGTAGGCGACAAGTGGAAATACGCCTATGATGACGGGTGCAAGATTGCTTTTAATCGATTGCTTGAAACTTTTTGTGGTGCGCCAAGTAAAATAAACGAGCAAGACCAACGTGATATAAAAATCCAAGCAAGCCAGCCATGTGAGGACTTCAAGAAATAAGTGATCCCAAAATCTCAGTAAGATTGAACATAGAAACCAAAAGTAGAGTGCAAATTCATTTGCCTTTTTCATACGCCTGTTGTATTAGTTAACATAATAGGTTTATTTGTGGCCGTTTGACCGCTTGCCATTTGCCAAATCATTATTGAGCAGGAGAAAGTATGCTTTCCTGCGTCCAATCATGCAGCCTTAGATGCAAATATACGGCATATTTAATATTCAACCAAGCAATGATTGCGGTTTTCGGTTATTTGTGGCGATTTTATTCGGTGATTTGTGGATTTCAGGCATTTCAAGAAAGACGCTCTGCCGTTTCCCGCGCCATTTGCTCGGAGCAATTTATTATTTGCAGCAAGCTATTTTTTACTTGCTGCCTGATATTTTTTCCTTTCCTATAAGAAAGTTTTTGTTACAAAGTTTGTAACACGTATTACAAACTTTGTAACATGTGTTAGAAACTTTGTAACGCTTGTTACAAACTTTGTAATAAACTTTTTCTTATATGACAGTGAAAAATATCAAGGAAGAAGAAAAAAATGTCTTATAGGAGCGGGAAAAATATCAAGGAGCAAACGGGGACGATCACGGGGATAATTTGAGCGAGGCGCGGGCTGGATTTTGCGATGAAATCAGTATTTTTTGCTATCATATAAGAAAAATCAAATTTTCCTTCCGTAATTATGTCAGATTATCCCTAACTTTGAACTCTTTTAATGAAGAATATAAAAATTAAAGCATAAAAACCATGCCAACCACCGCGCCGACCTATCATGTTTCCGTCTTGCTCAAAGAGAGCGTGGACGCGCTCTGCATACGCCCCGACGGCATTTACGTAGACGTGACTTTCGGCGGCGGCGGGCATAGCCGCGAAATTCTCGGCAGGTTGGGCGACAAGGGGCATCTGTATGGGTTTGACCAAGACGCCGATGCCGCTCAGAATGTGCCCGAGGGCGAGGCGCGCTTCACGTTTGTGCAAAGCAATTTCCGCTATCTTACGAACTGGATGCGCTATTATGGTGTGGACGGTGTGGACGGACTGATAGCCGACCTCGGCGTGTCGAGCCACCATTTCGACGATGAAACGAGAGGTTTCTCCTTTCGCTACGAAGCTCCCTTGGACATGCGCATGAACGGACGCGGGGGCGCGACGGCGGCCGACATAGTGAACACTTACGCTCCCGAGGATCTGGCGCGGCTGTTCCTATTGTACGGAGAACTAAAAAACGGAAGGCGATTAACCGATGCGCTTTGCAAGGCACGCGCGATGAAACCGATAAAAACGGTGCAGGAGTTCCTCGAAGCCGTGCGCCCGCTGATGGGTCGTGACCGCGAGAAGAAGGATCTCGCAAAGGCATTCCAGGCCCTGCGCATCGAGGTAAACCACGAGATGGACGCCTTGCGCGAGTTGTTGGAAGGCAGTCTGAAAGTGCTGAGCCCCGGCGGCCGGCTGGTGGTACTGACCTACCACAGCCTCGAAGACCGCATGGTGAAGAACTTCATCAAGGCAGGCAACATTGACGGCAAAGTGGAGCAGGACTTCTTCGGCAACCGCCTTTCGCCCTTTGCGGCGGTGAACAACAAAGTCATTGTGCCCTCCGAAGCCGAGCAGGCGGAAAATCCCCGCAGCCGCAGCGCGAAGCTCCGCATTGCGGAAAAGAAGTAGGGGTGTGAGAATGAAAGAAGCATTATTTAAGATAAAAACAGCAATGCAATATGGCCAAGAAACACGAGGACATAGAACTTGAAATCGAAGAGACGCAGGAAGAGCCTTTGCGCGACGACTTAGAGGAGCAAGAGGCAGCCGAAGAAACGGAGGAACAGGAAGAGCTGGAAGAAGCCGCTCCGGAGGAAGAAACCGCCCTGTCCGCCCGCGAGCAGCGCAAGGCAACCATTCGCGCCCTGCAAGACGACACCGGCTCGGAGCGTGTGAATATATCGCTGCGCACCATTCTCGGCGGCGACCTGCTGGCCGGCAAATGGTTCAGACGGCAGATTTGGCTCATTGTGCTCATTGCGTTCTACATCATTATCTATGTGAGCAACCGCTACGCCTGCCAGCAAGAAATGATTGAGAGCACGCGCCTCGCCGACACGCTGCTCGACCGCCGCTACAAGGCACTCACCAGCAGCAGCCAGTTGAAAGAAATGACACGCCGCAGCAAGGTAGAGGAGAACCTCGAAGACTCAACTTTGCACACGCCCACAGAACCTTTGTACAACCTTAAAATAGAAGAAGAATGAATTTCCCTGCCAAAAAGATTCTGCCTCGCTACATCGTTATTTTCTTCCTTTTCACCGTGGCAGGGGTAGCCATCATTGCCCGCGCGGCCTATCTTATCTTTGGCGACAAAGAGTATTGGATGGCCATAAGCGCACGCTTTAAGAAAGAGAACCAGGAAGTGCCCGCCACGCGCGGCAATATCCTCGCCGCCGGTGGGGAAGTGCTTGCCACGTCGCTGCCGGAATACAAGATATTCATGGATTTCATGACTTGGGAGAAAGACCCCAAGCGCAAAGCCAGGGCGCAGTTTGTGCGCGACTCGCTGCTCGAAGACAAGATGGACAGCATCTGCAACGGCATGCACGCCATTTTTTCCGACATTGACCCCGCCAAACTCCGCGCCCACCTGCTCAAGGGGCGCAAGAAAAAGAGCCATCACTGGCCGATTTATCACAAGCGCATCACTTATCTGCAATACAAGCAGGTGAAGGCATTGCCCCTCTTCAAGATGTCGGCCAATTCGGGCGGTTTCCACTGCGATGAAATCAAGCTGCGCAAAAATCCCTACGGCGAACTGGCGCGGCGCACCGTCGGGCTCTTCACTTACAAGGGCGAGGACGAAGTGCTCACGGGTCTCGAACTCGCTTTCGACTCCGTGCTGCGCGGCAAGCCCGGAGTGTCGCACCGACAAAAGGTGCTGAGCCGCTACCTCACCATTGTAGACCAGCCGGCAGAGGACGGACTGGACATTCAGACCACGATTGACGTGAACTTTCAGGACATCTGCGAGAAAGCGCTCAACGACAAACTCGTGGAGGTCGGTGCCAATCAGGGCCTTTGCATTCTCATGGAGGTGCAGACGGGCGACGTGAAAGCCATCACTAGTATGCGTCGCGTTGGAGACGGAGTTTATAAAGAGATGGACGTAGATGCCGTGAAGAACCTGCTCGAACCCGGCTCCGTGTTCAAGCCCGTGTCGTTCCTCGTAGCCATGAACGACGGATATATAGATATGGACGACTGGGTAGATACCGGCTGCGGCATCCGACCTATGTACGGGCGTAACATGAAAGACCACAACCACCGCTCGGGCGGCTACGGAGTGCTCACTGTGCCGCAGATTTTGCAGAAGTCATCGAATATCGGCGTGAGCGTGCTTATCGATAAGCACTACCATAACCAGCCCGAGAAATTCGTGGACGGCGTTTACAGCACGGGCATTGCCGAAGACCTCCACCTGCCCATTCCCGGCTATGCCAAACCGCGCATACGCCGTCCGCTACCCGACGGCAGCAACTGGTCGAAGACCGCGCTGCCCTGGATGAGCATAGGCTACGAAACGCAAATTCCGCCCATTTCAACGCTTAATTTCTACAACGGCATCGCCAACAACGGCAAGATGCTCCAGCCCCGCTTCGTGAAGGCCATTCTCAAAAATGGCGAGGTCGTAAAGGAATTTCCTGTAAAGGTGATCCGCGAGCAAATGGCCAGCCCCGAGGCAGTCAAGAAGATGCAGACCTGCTTGGAGCAGGTGGTAAGCATCGGTTTGGGCAAGAAAGCCGGCAGCAAGCAGTTCCATTCTTCTGGTAAGACCGGCACAGCACAGATTTGGACAAAAAGCGGCTTTTCAACGGAGTATCTCATCTCGTTCGCAGGCTATTTCCCCTCGGAAAATCCTAAATATTCCTGCATCGTATGTATGCGCAAGACCGCCCCGGCATCGGGTGGCGGCATGTGCGGTCCCGTGTTCCGCCGCGTATCAGAAACCGTGATGGCACAGCAGCGCAACAACACTTACGACAAGGCGCGCGACACGGTGCATGTGCTTACGCCGAAAGTGGCGGCTGGCGACCTGCACCGCGCCAAGGCATTGGCAGACGACCTCAAAGTGGGCGTTAGCAGCAGCGTGCCCGAAAGCGGCTGCGCGTGGGGCAGTTGCGAGAGTGGCAGCGGCACGTTGGCATTGCACACAGAAGCTCCGGCGGCCGCTGACCGTATGCCCGACCTTACCGGCTACGGACTGCGCGATGCCGTGTTCCGCATGGAGAAGATGGGCGTACGCGTCACGGCCAGCGGTTCGGGACGCGTGAAGAAGCAGAGCATCGCCGCAGGAAAGGCGGTAGAGCGCGGTGCTACGGTGGCCCTCACCCTTGCCAACGATGAGGCTGCGCCGCAAGTGGAAAAACCGGAACCTAAGCCCGAACAGAAAGAAGAGGGCACGCAATCCGAGGCTTCCGCCACGCAGCCCGAAACGCCTCAGAAACCTGAGCCGAAAAAGCAGCAGTAAGACACAATATATTATATGGTCTACTATATCGACGATTGCTTAATTGGAGTAGGGGCGTTTTGTAAAACGCCCGCCGTGTGTGCCGCAAGGCTCGACTAATGCTGTCAACCATTTTCCGGGCGTTTTGCAAAACGCCCCTACTGGCGGTCGATTCCCGCTCGCCGTGTATAACCCCAAATATCTCAACGATGAAATTATCTGAAATCCTTGCGAAAGCAAATGCCGCAGAGGTGCGCGGCAATTTGGAACTCGACATTACGGGCGTGCAGATTGACTCGCGCCAAGTGCAGCCGGGCAATCTCTTCGTCGCCGTGAAAGGCACGCAGGCCGACGGCCATGCCTTTATACCCAAAGCCATAGAAAACGGCGCGGCGGCCGTATTACAAAGTGACCCGCTGCCCCAGGACGCGCCCGAAGGCGTGACCTTTGTGCGCGTGGCCGACACGGAGGAAGCCGTGGGACGCGTGGCAACTGCTTTCTACGGCGACCCGACAAGCCGTCTGAAACTCGTGGGCGTGACGGGCACCAACGGCAAAACCACCATCGCCACCCTGCTCTACCACCTCTTCCGCAACCTCGGATACAAGTGTGGCCTTTGCTCCACCGTGTGCAACTACATTGACGGTCGCGAAGTGCCTACGGAGCACACCACGCCCGACCCCATCACCCTGAACCGTCTTTTGGGCGAAATGGCCGAGGCCGGCTGCGAATATGCCTTTATGGAATGCAGTTCGCACGCCATTCATCAGAAGCGCATCGGCGGCTTGAAGTTCGCCGGCGGCATCTTCACCAACCTCACCCGTGACCACCTCGATTATCACAAGACCTTTGAGAACTACCGTGACGCGAAAAAGGCCTTCTTCGATAATCTCGGCGCAGATGCCTTTGCCATTACCAATGCTGACGACAAGAACGGCGGCGTGATGGTGCAGAACACGGCAGCCGCCGTGCGCACCTATTCCACGCGCAGCGCGGCAGACTACAAAGGACGCATTTTGGAAGAAAGCATCGAAGGCATGCTGCTCGACATCGACGGCACAGAGGTAAGCGTGCATTTCGTGGGCCGCTTCAATGTTTCCAATCTTTTGGGCGTTTACGGCGCGGCCTTGATGCTGGGCGTGGAGAAGAACGAAGTGCTCCGCCAACTCTCGCTGCTCCACCCCGTAAACGGGCGTTTCGAGGCCATCCGTTCGCCGAAAGGTTTCAGCGCGATTGTGGACTATGCCCACACGCCCGACGCTTTGGTAAATGTGCTGACGGCAATCAACGACATACGCCGTGGCGGCCGCATCATCACCGTGTGCGGCGCAGGCGGCAACCGCGACAAAGGCAAGCGTCCCATCATGGCGCGCGAGGCAGCTGAGCGGAGCGACCGCGTGGTCATCACCAGCGACAACCCCCGCTTTGAAGAGCCGGAGGCCATCATTGCCGACATGATGGCAGGCGTGTCCGAAGAGTTGCGCCCGAAGGTGCTCTGCATCACCGACCGCCGCGAGGCCATTCGCGCCGCAGCCATGATGGCAGAGAAGGGCGACATTATCCTCGTGGCAGGCAAAGGGCACGAGCCTTATCAGGACGTGAAAGGCGTGAAACACCATTTCGACGACCACGAAGAAATCCGCAAGGCTTTCGGCATATAATACATTATATTAATCTATAACCGGGCGTATGCGATACGCCCCTACGATTATGCTCTACTACTTTTTTCGCTTTCTCGAACAGTTCGGCGTGCCCGGCTCCGGGCTTTGGAGTTACATCTCCTTCCGCTCGCTGCTGGCACTGATTCTTGCGCTCGTGATTTCCGCGTGGTTCGGCGAGTATTTCATCAAATGGATGAAGCGGCACAACATCAGCGAGGTGCAGCGCGATGCCAGCATCGACCCCTTCGGCGTGCAGAAAATCAATGTGCCCTCCATGGGCGGCATCATTATCATCGTGGCAATCCTCGTGCCCTGCCTGCTGCTCGGCCGCCTGCGCAATATTTATATGATATTGATGCTCGTGACAACCGTGTGGCTCGGGCTGCTCGGCTTCCTCGACGACTATATCAAAAATTATAAGAAGAACAAGGACGGACTGCCCGGCCGCTACAAAATAGTGGGGCAGGTGCTGCTTGGCCTCTTCGTGGGGCTGACGCTGTATCTCAGTCCCGACGCCACCATTCGCGAGAACATTGAGATGCGCACAGAGAGCGGCGTGACCGCCGTGGTGCATAAGAGCGAAGCGGTGAAATCAACGAAAACGACCATTCCGTTTGTCAAAAACAACAACTTAGACTACTCCGAGTTGTTCTCTTTCCTCGGCGAGCATAAGACGAAGGCGGGCTGGATATTCTTTGTATTCGTCACGATCTTTGTCATCACGGCCGTGTCGAACGGCGCGAACCTCAACGACGGCATGGACGGCATGGCGGCAGGCAACTCGGCCATTATCTGTATCGCGCTCGGCATACTTGCCTACGTGTCGAGCCACATTGAGTTTGCCGGCTACCTTAATATAATGTACGTGCCCGGCTCGCAGGAACTCGTTATTTTCATTTGCGCCATGGTGGGTGCGCTCATCGGTTTCCTGTGGTACAACGCCTTTCCCGCGCAAATCTTTATGGGCGACACGGGTTCTCTGACCATCGGCGGCATCATCGCCGTGCTGGCCATCATCATACACAAGGAACTGCTTATCCCCATTCTCTGCGGCATTTTCCTCGTGGAAAGCCTGAGCGTGATACTGCAAGTGGAATATTTCAAGTTTTGGAAAAAGAAAGGCGAGAAGCGCCGCATCTTCAAGCGCACGCCCATTCACGACAACTTCCGCGTGCTGCCCGCGCAGCTTGACCCCGAGTGCCGCTATGTGTTCGGCAAATGGCCGCACGGCGCGTGGCACGAATCTAAAATCACCATCCGCTTCTGGATTACCACCATCCTCTTGGCGGCATTGACCATTATAACATTGAAGATAAGATAAAACACTTTCATTATGCGACTTGTAGCACTTGGAGCAGGCGAGAGCGGCGTGGGCGCAGCCGTACTCGCAAAGAAAGAAGGCTATGACGTTTTTGTGTCGGACGCAGGAACGATTAGCGAAAAATACCGCACCCTCCTTACGCAGCACAATATTCCCTTTGAAGACGGCGGGCACACCGAGAGCCTCGTGCTCAACGCCGATGAAATCGTGAAAAGTCCCGGCATTCCCGAAGACGCGCCCATGGTAAAGGCGGTGCGTGAGAAGGGTATTCCCGTTATTTCGGAAATAGAATTTGCCGCACGCTATACCGACGCGAAAATGATTTGCATCACCGGCAGCAACGGCAAGACCACCACCACTTCGTGGATATTCCATATCATGAAGAAGGCAGGCATCGACGTGGGGCTTGCCGGCAACATCGGCCGCAGCCTTGCCCTGCAAGTGGCAGAAGACCCGCACGCCTGCTATGTCATAGAACTTTCGTCGTTCCAGTTGGACGATATGTTCGACTTCCGCGCCGACATCGCCGTGCTGCTCAACATTACGCCCGACCACCTCGACCGCTACAACTTTGAGTTGCAAAACTACGTGGACTCCAAAATGCGCATCACGCGCAACCAGCGGCCGAGCGACAGCTTTATTTATTGGCAAAACGACGACCACGTGCCCGAAGAACTGCATCGCCACCCGATAGGCGGCACGCCGTTGCCGTTCAGCGATGCGCCGGAGGACGGCAGCAAAGGTTTTATTCAGGACGGCGTTATGCGGCTTTCAGGCCCTGCGGAGTTTGAAATGCCTGTTGCCGACATCTCGCTCATCGGCCGCCACAATCTGCGCAACGCAATGGCGGCGGCAATGGCTTGCCTCGCAGCGGGTGTGCCTGCAAGCATCGTGCGCGAAGGTTTGGCAGACTTCCCCGGCGTGCCCCACCGCCTTGAAAAGGTGTGCACCGTGGGCGGCGCATTCTTCATCAACGACTCCAAAGCCACCAACGTAGATGCCTGCCGCGTGGCCCTCGAAGCCGTTGCCGCGCCCGTTATCCTGATTCTCGGCGGCAAGGACAAGGGCAACGACTACTCCGCCATTATGGATTTGGTGAAAGAAAAATGCAAGGCCCTCGTGTTCCTCGGAGCAGACAATAGCAAGCTGCAAGCTGTGTTCAAGGACTGCGGACTGCCCATCTGCGACACTGACAGCATCAGCCGCTGCGTCTTTGCCTGCTGCGCCCTTTCCCATCCTGGCGACACCGTGCTGCTGAGTCCCTGCTGCGCAAGCTTCGACCTGTTCAACGGTATGGCTGAACGCGGCAACCTGTTCAAGGAATGGGCGCACCGCATGAAGCAAATAGTTGATGCCTGACCATACAATATATATATACTATAAACCCATTCAAGCTTTTGCACCGCTATGCAGAAACTTACATCGATATTCCAAGGCGACCGCGTCATTTGGATTATTTATTTCTTCCTCTGCCTTATTTCCCTGATAGAGGTATTCAGCGCCGGCAGCACGCTGGCCTACAAGTCGGGCACGTTTTGGGCGCCGCTGGTGAAGCAGGCGGCGTTTCTTGCCGGAGGCACTGTGGTGGCGCTCGCCATTCACGCCGTGCCTTGCCGCCACTTCCGCCCCTTGCCGCTGCTGCTCTATCCAGTCTCGCTGCTCTTATTGGTCATCACGCTTTTCGGCGGCAAGACCAACGATGCCGCGCGCTGGATTGACCTCGGCATTGTGCAGTTTCAGCCTTCCGAAATCGCCAAAGGCACGCTCATCATCACCGTTGCGCTTATCCTCTCCGTGCAGCAAACAGAAAAAGGCACCGACCCGAAAGCCTTTAAGGTAATCCTTATCCTTGCCGGCCTGGTTTGCGGGTTGATTTTGCCCGAAAACTTCTCCACCGCCGCGCTGCTCTTCGGCGTTGTGGTGCTGATGATGTTTATCGGCCGCGTACCGTACAAACAGCTCGGCAAACTCTTCGGCTCGCTGGCGCTGGTAGTGGGACTGGTGGTTGCCGTCGTTGCCGTAACGCCCGACGACAGCCCGCTGTACAAACTGCCCGGAATGGGACGCATGCTCACTTGGAAAAACCGCATTGTGCGCCACGGCGCGGACGAAAGGCCCGCACCCAAAGACTACGACATTGACAAAGACGGGCAAATAGCCCACGCCAACATAGCCATCGTGTCGAGCAACGGCATCGGCAAAATGCCCGGCAACTCCGTGGAGCGCGACTTCCTCAGCCAGGCCTACTCCGACTTTATCTTTGCCATCATCATCGAGGAAATGGGGCTTTGGGGCGCGTTCATTGTCATGGCGCTGTATTTAATATTATTGTTTCGAGCGAGCATCATTGCCGGGCGGTGCGAGCGCAACTTCCCCGCCTTTCTTGTGATGGGGCTTGCGTTGCTCCTCGTTTCGCAAGCCTTCCTCAACATGCTTGTAGCCGTCGGCCTCTTCCCCGTCACGGGCCAGCCTTTGCCGCTCATTAGTCGCGGTGGTACGTCCACTCTCATCACCTGCGCCTATTTCGGCATGATGCTTAGCGTCAGCCGCTATTCGCGCCAGAGCGAGCAGCCCGTCGACCCCGCGCAAGTCAATACGGCAATCAGCGCGTAAAGAAACATAGGGAGATATTGCGGCTCAAACTCAATAAATCAGCCCTAAAAGCCAAATAGGCAGTTTCTTGCCAATGGGGAACTCTATGTTATCGGCGAGGATATAGGAATCGGGTAGATCGGCAATCTGTGCAAACGATTTGCTTTCGCCGCCTACTTCAAAAGTCATGCGTCCGTCTACACGGAAATCGTCGGCAGTCTTCCTGAATTCTGAAGAACGCTTATCGTAATAACCAAAATTTGACATAAAAAGGTTACCGCGATAAGCGATTTTGTGCGATTTTCGCTTACTGCTCTAAGCGATTTACTGCTTTCTCTATACGTAAATTTTTCCCCAAAAAACTATTCATACCCTTCATTTTGCTTTTAAGTGCTTGATACGTCGGCGTTTGCGTATGAATGGTTTGTTTTCTAAACCTTTCAGCAACCTTTCATTAGTAGTTGCAGGCGGCCTAAGGGCGTTTCGTCTTTGCTTTTTGCTAATTCATCGTCAAAATTCGCGTGTTGGGACATAGATACTGGGTTTAGATAGGATATTATTATATAAGCAAAGGAACTTTTTAATAACTTTGCCGTATGAAGAGGCGCGTGTGCCGCGCTAATTCATTTGTTACCTTAATTGTACCTATTATTAACCTTAATCTATTTAAATCTATGAGAAAGTCTACCTACTTATTCTCAATGCTCGCCGTTGCGCTGCTCTCTGTCTGCACAGCTACGGCACGCACGTCTGAAGACACGGCGCCGGCCGCCGTGCTCGAGCGCGCCAACCAGGCCGAGGAGGTGCTCAACCTGCGCGGCGTGGGTTACCCCACCACCGAAAGCGCGACTTACACAGCCTTTGCCGCCGCAATTGCCGAGGCACGCGCCTATGAAAATGCTACAACGGACTACGTGGCCGCTCTCGAAACTGCCGAGACGGCTTACAAGAGTGCCACCGAGGGTATCCAGATGCCTGAGGCCGGCAAGTACTACAACCTCGTCATGATGACGCAAACAGGTGCGCAGTGGCTGCTTTCGCCTTCTGCCGATGACGTATCGCTTGTCGCTTTCAATGGCGTACCCTCTGCCGCCACGGCCTTTGAATGTCGCGCCAACGCCGACGGCACTTATTCTTTCCTCTCGCCCCAGAGCAAGTGGTTCCGCAATCACTCTAAGTATGCCGGCGTAAGCTGGCTTTCGGGAAGTTCCGTAACTGGCCTTGACGACACTTACAACGAGCAATACTGCAACATCACCGTTGCCCGCATGGGTAAGGACGACAAGACGGAAGCAGAACTCGACGAACTGTTTGGCTACATGACGCTTTTCAGCTGCAGAGGCTATGACTCGGGCAAGAGCAGCTATGCCAGCGGCTACACCGTTATCAAAACCGATGGCTCTGACTACGACGGTGCAGCCAATCTCTACTATAATGCCAGCCACACCGTTGCCGTTCGCTTTGTTGAAGTTGCACCCGAAGACCTGGAGGGAACAGCGAAGAACACGTTTGTCTATACCGAGGTTTCGCCTGCCAATAACAGTGAAGTCGAGACGCTCTCCAAAATCCGCCTTACCTATCCCGTTTGCAGCGAATCCATCGAATACGAGCAGGCTATCGATGTCGTCAATACCGCTACCAGCGAAAAGGTTACTCAAGGTAAGCTTTATTGGGAGGACTACGGCAATTCAACGGTTGTCACCTTTACGCTTGATGCACCCGTCACCGCAGCCGGCACATATAGCATCACCATTCCCGAGGGCTATATCTATGACGACAAAATCGTGTGGAACGATGATGATACCGTTGATGACTCCGCCGCTACCTACAACCCCGAGTTTACGCTCACCTACACCGTTTCGGGCACGGCTACGCCGAAAAACACGTTCACCTATCTCTCCGTCAGCCCCGAGAACAACAGCGAGGTGGAATCGCTTTCCAAGATAAACCTCACCTATTCGGCTTGCAGCGAATCCATAGAATATTATGAGCCGATTGCCGTAATCAACACCGCCACCAGCGAGAAGGTGACCGATGCCTATCTCTATTGGGAAGACTATTATGGCGGCTCGCCGGTTGTGACGCTCACGCTCGACGCGGAGATTGTCACTCCGGGCACGTATAGCATCACCGTTCCCGAAGGCTATATCTATGACAACAATATCATTTGGGACGGCAGCGACTACGACGATACCGCCGCCACCTACAACCCCGAGTTTACGCTCACCTACACCGTGACCGGTCCGGCAGTGCCGCCCGTTGCCTCGCTTTCGGAATTGAGCAACACGATGGCCTATACCATTAAGAACGCCAACGGCTTTGGTACGATTTATTACGATGAGGCTCATTCCGGCATGATGTGGCTCGGCGCGTCCAGCAACTCCAATTTCAGCCGCGACGTCGACCTCACGAGCAAGAACGCCAACTGGTTGGTCATCTTGTTCAACGAGCAGTATTATCTCTACAACGTAGGTGCCGCACAGTTTGTCAAGGTCAATGCCTTCGCCGGTTCCGTGAATACCTCCTTGCAGGATGAGGCCATTGCCATTACTGTTCAAGAGCTTGGCGACAACAAGTTTGCCTTCTCTACCACTGGCGGCGAAAAGGACTGGATGTGCGCCTCTCCGCAGATTTCTGACAAACCTGTTTGCCAATGGACGGTCGACGACGGCGGTTGCGCTTGGCGTCTTACGCCTAATGCCGAGCTCGACGTAACGGCAGAGAGTGCAGCAGCTATTGAGAAAATTGCCAAAGCAACCGGCATCCGCAGCATTACAAACGATGCCCGGACTGATGTTGAGGCATTCACGCTCGATGGCCGCAAGGTGGCAGGCAAGTTGCAGCGCGGTCTGTATATCGTGAATGGTAAGAAGGTTTTTGTGAAATAAGCCTTACGAGATATTGATAAATAAAACGGGTGTGCCTGATTGAAGGCACACCCGTTTTTGTTTGGGGATAAGAAGGGGCTTGTCGAATTTTAGCGGTTTCAAGCCGGTTGCCAAAACCGCCTTGTGATGTCTTCAAACGTACCGTCCGCGCTTTGGCGATACAGGCGCTGGTTGGTCGTGGGCGACTTGAGCGGTCCCTGTTCGGCGCGATACGGACCGAGCTTCACGTAGTTGAACGCAGCGCGGTCGGCAGGCCACTCATCGCGGCCGGAGTACCAGCCGGTCTTGAGCCTGTCGCCGTACTTCCGCTTCACGGCCCGCGCCAACCGCCCGACGGCAGCGGGGTCGTTGTCGCCGCCCATCAATCCCACGCAGGTCACCTCGCCTTCCACATCGTCGAGCAGGGCAAAGAGGCGTTCCTCCGTCAGCTCCTCGCCGATGTCGTCTTTGAGATACGCGCTGTGGCAACCCGGGCAGCCGTTAGGGCAAAGCGAGAGGTTGATGGCCAGCGTCACCTCGTCGGGAAACTCCTGGAAGACAATATCGTAGTTGACGTATTTAAGCATCTTGCTTCACTTTCGCATAGAAACGGCGGGCGGCTTCCTTCTGACGGTCGAGCGAGAAGTTGGACACGCGCTTGAGGTAGCCGATGATGCGCGTCATGTAATCCACATTCTTGCTGTGGCAGTGGGGACACTCCTTGAGGTAACGCTTGTCGATGTGCCCGCAGTCGTTGCAGAGCGTGTTGGGAATGTTGAAGGTGAAGTAGTTGCAGCCTTCCTTTGCTGCTACGCGCAGCAGCTGGCGATACTGCGGCGCGGAAAGATGCTCTTCGAGGTTGGCATGGAGTGCGCTGCCGCCCGTGAGGTGCTCGATGTACTTGCGGCCGTGCAGGCGGAACTTCTCGATGATGTCGGTGTTGGGGTCTTCTACCACGTAGAAATAGCTGTTGTAGCAGTCGCGCGGCACGAAATATCCGTCTTCGCGGTCCCAGCGGGCGTGCTTCACGCCCACGTTCTCTGCCGGTATCATCTCGCAGTTGAAGAGCAAGTCCTTCGTGCGATATTTCTTGTTGAATTTTTCCACTACGCCGAGCACCGACGATACGAACGAGGCGTATTCCTCATTATCGGAAATCGTCATGCCGAGGCTTTCGGCAGCCTCCACCATGCCGTTCACACCCACGGTGAGGTATTGGCGGCGAATGTTGATGTAGCCTGCGTCGAAGAGCGGCAGCATGCCCTTGTCCATCAAGTCTTTGAGGTTATCGTTGTAGGCCATCTGCACCTTGTGCACGAGGTCAACTATGTCTTCGAGGTACTCGATGTAAGGCTTGCCCTCGCGCGTGGCCTGCTGGATGCAGCGGTTGAGGTTCACCGTGAGCACAGACTTCGAGCCGGTGCTCACACCGCCCGCGCCAAGCGTGTAGCTGAAGCCGTTGTCCTGAATCTCGTTGCGCAGGCGGCAGCACGATGCCAGCGAGTCAGCATTGTCGCTCATGTAGGTGAAGAAAGAGTGGCCGGCGGCATACATCTCGGCAGTGAAGTCGCCGTATTCCTTGTCAATCACGTCGCCGTCCTTCGTGAGCAGCGCCATGGTCTCCACGGGGAACGTGAGCACAGCCTTTGTGCGCTCCTCGTTGAACCAGCGCATGAAGCGTTTCTGCAGCCAGCTAACGGCGGGCCAAGAGGGCTGCGAGCCGTCGGGGAAGTAGAAGTTGCCGAAGATGCTCTCGAAATAGTTTTTATCGTAATAGCTGATGTTCCAGAACACAGACTGGAAGTTTCTCGCGCCCGTGGGCTGGTTGATGGAGTAGACAATCTGCTCGAAGCTGTCGGTGATGACCTTGTCGATGGTGCGGGCGCGGAGCGAGAGGTCGGCCTGGTCGCCGGCACGCTTGTAGTAGTCCGCGCCATATTCCTTTTCGAGGAAGTGGCTCATATACATCAGGAACTCCGGCGTGGCGCACGCGCCCGACAGCATGCTCGACACGATGAACACCATGTTCACAAAGCCGCCGCAGAACGATTTGAGGTTCGAGGGCGCGGTGGAATTGCCGCCGATGCTCTTCGTGCCGCCGAGCAGCCAGGGGTACATGGTGATCGAGGCGCAGTAGTTGGCGAGGCTCGTTTCGTCGTTCTTATATATATAATGGTTCTTTAGCAGATAGATGTAGCGGTCTGCTGTTTCCTTGCCGTAGAGTGCCTTGATTTTGTCGCAGAGCAGGCGGCGGTTCAGGCGGATAAAGCCCTGCTTGGGCAGTTCGCCGATGAGCGTGGCGATGTTCTTGTTCTCCACGTTGGCGTTTGCGTCGTACTTAGAGCCGGTGGCGGGGTTGGCCGAGTTGCAGTAGTTGATGAGGAAGCGGAGTTTGTCGGCCGTTTCGCGGTCGTCCTCGTGGCGCTTGCGGTAGAGCATGAACGCTTTTGCGGCCTTGAAATGGCGTTCGGTCATCAGCGCCACCTCCACCTGGTTCTGTATGTCCTCCACGCTCATGCCGTTGCAGAAGCGCAGGTGGTCGGTGATGGCCTTCAGCTGCTCCGCGTTGAGCGGGTCGCCAGTCGAGGCAAAGGTTTTGAGAATAGCGCTTTTGATTTTGTCGAGCGAGAAAGGCTCGGTTGTGCCGTCGCGCTTGGTGATGATAAAGGAGTCGTAACTCATAGGGCTTGATAAAGGGCTGTTTCCCTGCGGAAAAGGCGAAAGTCCTGTCCGAAAGGAAAGTGTTTGGAATAAATATTTTGTAAAACTATAATGCGAAAAGAAGTTTGCATATTTCCCAAAACGGAAAACTTTTGCTTCATCACAAAATCGCAAACAACTAAAAATCAAGCACGAAAGGTTTCAAAATGGAAAACTTTTCTTTCTGCTTGTCCTTTTTGCTTGGCAAAGGTAAGGCAAATTATCTTAGCAGAAAAGTGATTTTAGAGAAAATTTTTATGGTTTTTCAAAGTCGCGATTTTGGGCATTATATTTTTCCCGATAAGGCAGAAAATTTTCACTTTGTGCCAGCAAATTTTTATTTGCTCTTGGAAAATCTTTATTCAAAAGTTTTGAACATATATTCCAAGCTTTTGAATATGTATTCCAAACTTTTGAATACATGTTCTAAACTTTGGAACAAACATTATCTACGATAAAATGTAATTTATCAAGGGGAAAGGAAAAACGATAAAGCAGGAAGGAAGAAATAATAGAAATCTCTGGTCTCGCGAGTAGGGGCGTTTTGCAAAACGCCCGGAAAATAGTTGGCTCATGATTTAGCCTTTCGGCGCATAGGGCGGGCTGAAAGCCCAGTTGTTGCCCATAGCCCCGGGCAACGCCCGGGGTGGGACGGTATTGCATTGGTTAAAGTGTCACGCTCTGAAAGAGCAGCCTTCATTATTAGGGGCATCGCCCCGTGTGGCATTTATAGATTCGCGCTTTCGGCGCGTGGCATTTTGCGCCAGCGCAAAATGCCGAATGTAATAATCGCGGCGCACTCTTTCCCCGGGGCGATGCCCCGGGCTGTGGGTAACAACTGGGCTTTCAGCCCGCCACAAAATTCTAAAATGTACCAATCATGACATCTCATATACGATTGTTACACTCTGTATAACCATACAAAAACCCCCGGGAAAGCAGGACTCTCCCGGGGATTTGCTTTTGTCTATTGTTTATTTCACGATAATCTCGTCCACAAACAGGAAACCGGCCTTGCCGGCAGAGCCGTGCCACGACGGCATGCAGTGCTCGGAGAGGGCTTTTACCTTGACAAAACGGGCGGTGACGGGGGCAAAGGTGAGTACGTGGTTGTAAACCTTGTTGGCATCCGTCTCCTTCATCTCAGGATAGTATTCCGAGGCCACGGGGTGGAAGTTTTCGCCGTTGTCGGAGATGCTGATTTCAACGCCGCGCGCATCAAACACCCAGTCGCCCTTTTCCACACAGGTGTGCACGCCGGCCTGCGAGAACGTCTGCGCACTGCCGAGATCCACGATTGCTTCGAGGTCGGCCTGCGAGAAGCCGAGCCAGCGGCCGGTGCGGTAGTTTGTGTCGGGACCCGTAAGGCCGTCTACCAGCACCACGGGACCGTCGAACTTATAACCGCCGTTGATGGGCTGGAGCAGGCGGATGGGGCAGGCGGTCGCCTTGGTAAATGTAAAACTCTCCTGCTGCGTGCGCGTGCGGCCCGAGTTGGGGCGGTAGGCGGCGGCCTTGAAGGTGCAGTCCTTGCTGATTTCCACCGCGCCCTTGTAGAGCGGCGACTGCTGCGTGGGCTCCGTGCCGTCGAGCGTGTAGCGGATTTCAGCGTTGTCCATCGTGGTCATCTCGGCGCGGATCACGTGCTTCACGTCGTCCACGATATATTTCGGGTTCACCTCGTAAATGTGGCGGGCATAGTTGTAGCCGAGCGCATCGTAGTGGTCGATGAGGCGCACGAGGCGTTTGAGGAATTTCTTATAATCTTTCTTCTCAGGCTGCGCCCATTGTATTTCGGCGAGAGCCGCCATGCGCGGGAGTTCCATGTACTCCATCTGGCGGTAGGTCGGCATGTATTCGCTCCACAGGTTGGCCTGCACGCCGATGATATACTTCTGCTCTTCGGGCGAAAGCTCGCGCGGCATCGGTTCGTAGCCATACACGCGGTCGAGCGGCAGATAGCCGCCGATGGCCTCGGGCTCGTTGGCTACGTCCTTGGTCTGATAGTAGTCGAAATAGAGATAGGTGTTCGGCGTCATGATTACGGGGTGGTGCTGGCGCGCTGCCTCGATGCCGCCCGCCTCGCCGCGCCACGACATCACGGTGGCATTGGGCGCGAGGCCGCCCTCGAGCGTCTCGTCCCAGCCAATCATCTGCCGCCCGAGCGCATTGAGCGTCTTCTCGGCGTGGTTGATGACGTAGCTTTGCAGGCGTTCCTCGGCCGTGTGCTTGCCATCGGCTTGCAGGTTGTTGTCGGCAATGCGCTTCTGGCAGGCGGGGCACTTCGCCCATTGCGTCTTGGGACATTCATCTCCGCCCACGTGGATATACTCTGAGGGGAAAATCTTGGTGATCTCGGTCAAAACATCGTTGATGAACTTCAAGACGTTGTCCTTGCCGGCGCAAAGCACGTTGTCGCTCACGCCCCACATTTTCCACACCTCATAAGGGCCGCCCGTGCAACCGAGTTCGGGATAGGCGGCAAGGGCTGCCTGCATGTGTCCCGGCAGGTCGATTTCGGGAATGACGGTGATAAACCGCTCGCGGGCATACTCCACGATTTCGCGCGCCTCCTTCTGCGTGTAGAAGCCCTGATGGGGCTTGCCGTCATACTTGCCCGTGTTGTGTCCTATGACCGTTTCGGGGCGGTATGCGCCCACGGTGGTGAGTTTCGGGTATTTCTTGATTTCGATGCGCCAGCCCTGGTCGTCGGTCAAGTGCCAGTGGAAGCGGTTGATGTTGTGCAGCGCGAGCATGTCGATGAAGCGCTTCACGGAGTCGAGGGTCACGAAATGGCGCGACACGTCAAGATGCGCTCCGCGATAGGCGAAGCGAGGCGCATCGGCAACCTCGCCGGCAGGTACTTCTACGCCCTTGGCGGCCGACTGCAACACGGGCAATGCCTTGCGCAGTGTCTGCACGCCGTAGAACAGCCCGGCGTCGCTTGCGCCCTCGATGCGGATGCCGTCTTTTGAAACATTGATGGTGTAGCCCTCGGCTGCGGCATCTTTTTTGCCGGCGGAGGAGAGGGTGATGCTTTGCGGCGCGGCCTTTGTGGTCACGTCGAGGCGCAGGTGCAGAGCGCGTTCGATGTAGCCAGCCAATGCCTGCGCAGCGCGTTGCTGGGCTTTGTCGCCTTTCTTATAGACGATACTCGTCTTTTCGGTGATGATAAACGGTGCGCCCGAGGCGGATTTCACCGTGCGCGGCGCGGGCACCACGTCGAAGTTGGCAGTCTGTGCCGACAGCGAGGCCGGCACGCAGGTCAATGCCGTCAGGCAAAGGACGGACAAGATACGTTTTGTTTTCATAGTATTATATATATATAATAATGTGTGTTCCGTGATTTTATTTAATAATAAAGTTTCCCGAGCACGTCGAGCGTTTTCAGTTCGGGGAACGAAGGCATGTGCAGGCGGTAGTAAAGGCTGGTGACCTGCAAGATGCGGCTGCGCTGCGCCCCGGTCATGCGGAAGAGGCGCATATTGGCGAAATTCATTCTTTGAAGCATCGGTAGCAGGGCTGCTTCTTCGGGCGGCAGGCAATCGCTGTGGAGCGGACGCGACGGCACATAGCCCGCCGCACGCAGGTCGAACCAACTGCCGGGTGCGTAGCCGCTGAGGTTGGGCATGAAGCCGAGGAAGCGCGTGAGGCGCATCAGAAACGTGAGGTGGAAGTTGGCAAACCCCATTTCAGCACAGTCCAGCCACTGAAACGAGCCGGAGGCATAGCGAAACAGTGCGTGCGCATCGCTTTCAGCGCGGACGCAGCCGTCGAGCACCTCGCAGAGAAACATGGCAATGGCCGATTTCTCCGGGTCGTAGGGCAGCGACGTATATATATATATTGTCTGCGCCGCCTTCGGGTGCACCACAGACCCCTCGCGCCCTTTGTTCCACATCACCTGCACCAAAGCCGCCGGCTGAAACAGCGTGTGCGGCACGGCGGCGCGGCGCGAGCGCGAAATCCGCACCGCCACGGTCTGCCGCCCGTATTCCTCGGTAAGCAGGTGCGCAAGGAGCGTGTCGTCGGTGTGCTTGATGACCCGCAGCACTATGGCGCGCGAACTTAGCAGCATAAATGTCGTTTGCTTATAGGATAACGTCTAAAACTTCCCCGAAATTACGGAAAACTTCCCGTTTAAGCGTCTATCTTATAAGAAAAACGCAGATTTTTTGAAAAAAACATAGGGAATGCTTTGCTGCTAAGAAAAAATGGCGTACTTTTGCACTCGCAATCGAAACCCAATGCGGTTCGCTGCAAAGTTGGTCCCTTCGTCTATCGGTTAGGACGAGAGATTTTCATTCTCTAAAGAGGAGTTCGACTCTCCTAGGGACTACCAATTAAAAAAGGAAAATTAAAAAATGGCAAATCACAAATCATCTGTAAAGAGAATCCGTCAGACGGCTACGCGCAGATTGCACAATAGATACTATGCAAAGACCATGCGTAACGCTGTGCGCAAGCTCCGCGCTACTACTGACAAGGCAGTCGCTACCGAACTGCTTCCCAAAGTTCAGAAAATGCTGGACAAACTCGCTAAGACCAACATCATTCACAAGAACAAGGCCGCTAACATCAAGTCGAGCGTTGCCCGCCATGTGAATGGTCTTGCATAAGCAATCAAGAAGAATACTCTTATCATTCTAACATTCCCCATAACAGAAGAACCGAAGTCGTGATGATTTCGGTTCTTTATTTTATGTGCGGGGTAAAGTTAAGGAACTGTGCCGAGTGGTGAGGCACAGTTCCTTCTTTATTCTATCGTCCCAGCCACGGCTCCGGGTTGAGCTTCTCGCGCTCGCGGCGCAGTTGGAAGTGCAGGGTGCAGTTGCCCGAAGCGTCGGCGGCAACGCGCCCGAGCACCTGGCGGGCCGTTACCTTCTGCCCGCGCTTCACGGCGCAGCTGGCAAGGTTGCAGTAGACCGACATATAACTGCCGTGGCGCACGATGACGTTTTGCATGCCGCCGATCGAGAAGATGGCGGTCACCTCGCCGGCAAATACGCTGCGTGCCTGTGCGCCCGGGTACCCCGTGATGTTGATGCCCTTGTTGTCGAGTTGCACGCCGCGCAGGCCTTCCACATTATATTGCCCGTAGTGCGCGGAGATAAAGTAAGAGCCGGTGATAGGCATCGGCAGGCGGCCTTTGTTGGCCTGGAAACTGCCGTTGACGGCGCGGTCGGCATTGTCTTCCTCGTAGAAGCGCGGCGTGGCGGTGCGCTCTGCCGGCTTGGAGGGTTTCGTTGAAGTTTTCTTGTTAGAGGCTGACGGTTTCTTGCCGGCGGCAGCCTTTTTGTTGGCAGCGGCGGCGCGGCGCTCTTCTTCCTTGCGCTTGCGCTCCGCTTCGGCGCGGCGGCGTGCCTCGGCTTCCTTGCGGCGACGCTCGGCGGCGGCGATTTCCTCCTGGATAAGTTTGTCGATGCGGGCATCGAGCTGCTTTTGCCGCTTCTTGTTTTGCGCAATCGTTTTTTGCAGCTGCTTTTGCTTAGCGTTGAGGCTGTTCACCACCTTTTGCCTGTCCTGCTTCTGCTGTTCGAGCCGTGCCTGCTGCTGTTTGCCTTCTTGCAGCAGCGCATCTTTCTCCTGTTTTGTGGCCAGCAGTTCTGCACGCTTTGCCTTTATGGTGTCTTCTTTTTGGCGGATAATCTCGCCCTGTGCGCGCTGATATTTTGAATATTCCGTGATGTAGCGCATACGGCGCGACATCTGCCGGAAACTATTCGCCGAAAGAATGAACTTCCATTTGCTTTGTCCGAGGCGGTTGCGGTTGAGTTGCGTCACGGCGCGGCGGTATTTCTGCTTGCAGTCGGCAAGGTCTTTTTCCAAGACTTTGAGTTGCTTTTGCAGCGAGGTGATGTCGCCCTGCAAGGCCGACACCTCGTTGTGCACGCTCTGCACGTAGTTTTGCTGCTTCGTGATTTGGCTGCTGATGACCATGAGGTTGTTGAGTTGCGAGGCAACGTCCTTCTTGGTCGTCTTGAGCATTTTTTCCGATTCGCTGATTTGCTTTTCCAGCGTGGTGCGCTCCGATTGCAGTTTCTTGATCTTCTTGTTGGTCTGCGCCGTGAGTGTGAGCGATGCGCAGAGCATCGCCAGCAGCACGGCGAGGAAACGGGCGGTTATGTTTTGGAACATAGTCATAACTTAGGGTATCAATTTGAGGAGCGACTCGGCCTTTTTCCTTTTATATTTCCCCGAAAGTTGCGTGTGCGAGGGCCATTTGGCATCTTCCGTGATTTTGGAGAGTTCCATGTTGATGGTGAAACTTTCCTTGCCGTTTTGGGCGGCAAGGTTCATTTTGGAGGGAAAAAGCCCGCCGGCAAAGGGCACGCGCTCCTCATAGCCGAAAGCGATGGCGGCGTTCTGCCCTGCGGCGTTGAGCAACTTTGCGCTTTCGGGCAGGGCCTTTTCCGCGTTGGCGAGTGTCTCGACGGAGAGCGTGCTGCCGAGGTTCATGAAGAGTTTGATTGCTTTGCCGCTCTCCGAGGCAATGATGCGCTCGGCGCAGGCGCGGGCATCGAGGCCCTGCGGCATGTAAAACTCGCCCCAGAAGAGGCTTTCTATCAGATGGAAGTCGATGTCGAGTTTGCCCAAGAGCGGGTTGTTGCGCAGTTCTGTGCGCACGTAGTACTTTTCGAGGCGGTTGATAATCGTCACTGAGTCGGGGTCGATTTCGAGTCTGATTACCTCAATGCCGAATTTCGAGAATGCGATTTGCACCGCCTCGCCGCGCTTCATTTTCAGCGAGCCGTTGGCAGAAATGGAGTTGCCGCCGCCTGCGAGATTGGCTTTAAGTTTTGCTGTTACGGCTTTTGCAGATACCTTCTGCTCGTTCATCTTGCCGATGAAGGCGGCGTTGGCTGCGACGACGCGGCTGCTTTCGGCGGCGGCGTTCGATGCGCCGCCTGTTTCGGTGATGGTTTTGGAGGATTTGCAGCTGGCGAGCATAAGGCAGGCCAGCAGTGCAAAGCATAGATTTTTAAGGGAGAGTTGCATGGGGGAGAAAGGTTTTTGGAGAGCCCGGATATTCCGGAAAATCCGGAACTCCCGAAACAGTTATAATCTTCTGCGGCGCACCTTTTGGTTGATGCGGCGGCGTTCGGCAGGCGTTTTGGCTTGGCGCGAGGCCCTGCGCCAATAGTTGTTGGCGGCTGTGCGGCGACCGGCGCGGTAGTTGATGTCGCCGGCGTGCTCGTAGAGCGTGGCATCGCCCGTGCCCGAACTGTCGGCGCAGGCAATGCAGCGTTCGATTATTTCGTAGGCCTGCTCGTAACGTTTCTGCTGATACAGTATCCAAGCATACGTATCGAGATACGTGGCGTTGTTTGGCTCATGGTCTACCGTGCGCTTGCTCATGGCTTCGGCATCGTCGAGGCGGAGATTGGCTAGCGAGAGGAAATAGGCGTAATTGTTGAGGCAGAGCAGATTAGCACTGTTATATTTCAGCGCGTTGTCGTAGGCCGTGAACGCTTCCTGCGCCTGCCCTTCTTCGTGCAGGATATCGCCGAGCAGGGCAAAATAGTTGGAGGAAGTTTCCGGGTCTTTCGACTCGTCCACGTATGGCTCGCCGCGCCTCAGTGCCGCAATGGCTTCCTTATTCTTGTTAAGGCCGTACTCTGTCACGGCTTCAAAATAATAGAAAGCAGGTTCGGCGGGGTCATATTTCTGCCCGTCGCGGCACACTTTAAGGGCCGTTTCCTCATAATTCTCGCTCCCCGCCATACCTAAGAGCAGGAAGCGAGCCGGCGAGTAGTCGGGTTCTATTTCCAAGATGCGCCAAGCCAGTTCTGCCTGCTTCTGTTCTGCCATGCCCGTGGTCACCATATAACTGAGGTAGAGCATAGCCACGTCGCGGTTGTCCTGCGGCATCTGCATCACGCGGTCGAAGAGTTGCACCACGACGGTTGTGTCGCCGCCGTTTTGCAGGTTGTCCTGCGCAAAGCCGCGCAAGGCTTCCACGCGCGTGTCGGTCTGCGTGCTTGGGCTGAACACCACGCGCTGCAGCAAGTTCATATAAAGCGAGTCGGCTTCGGCGGCCTTGTAATAGGCAAGCAGCGAGAGTTGCGCGTAACTGTTGTCGGGCTCGGCGGCAAGCACGTCGCGGTAAGTGTTGAGTGCCATTTCGTGGTGCCCGCTCTGCTCATAGAGATCGCCGAGCAGCACGCGGTAGCGCAGGTCGAGCGGGAAGGCGGCGCAGAGGTCTTCGATAGACTTGTATGCCAGTTCCGTGTTGTCGGTTTCGCTGTAAAGCCGGAACTTTTCAAGACTTATTTCTTCGCTCGGCCCGTCCAGCCGCTCTATCTGATTGAGGGCGCGGATAGCGGCGGGGTAGTCCTTGCGCATTTCGTAGAGTTGCACCAGTCGGGAGTAGTTCTCAGGCGTAGGCCGCTCTGCCGCCACTTGCTCGAAGAGCGGCAATGCTTCTGCCACGCGCCCCGTGCTTACGAGGTGCTGCCCGTAGATTTGCTTGTAATAGCGGTTGTGCGGCGCGAGTTTCACGGCGCGTGCCAGCAGCGAGTCGCCTTCGCGGCGCAGCAGGGAGTCGGAATATGCCATACGCTCCGTTTGCAGCCGTCCCAGTTCAAACAGGGCTTCCGAGGCATTGGGGTCTATGCGCAACGCCTCGCGCAGCAGCCGGAACATAGCGTCGTAATGCTCCAGTTGCTTTTGCCGCGCGGCTTCGGCGAAGAGTTCGTCGTAGCGCACCTGCTGCTCGTAGGGCAGCGCGGGCTTGGCGGGTGCCACGCCCCGCAAACGCTCGTAGAAAGGCGGTTCGTCTTTCTGCGTGCGGCACGACACGAGCAGGCACAGCAGCAATGCCAGCGGCAGTAAATATTTGAAACAGATTTTTGGCATATTATAAATTGAGATGCACGATGCTTACACTCCCGAGTGCCCGAAGCCGCCTGCGCCGCGCTCCGTTTCGGAGAGTTCCGTGGCGGGCTGCCAGGCAATGGTCTCGTGGCGGGCGATGACCATTTGCGCGATGCGGTCGCCGTCGTTGATGGTAAAGGGCTCGGAGGAGAGGTTCACGAGAATGATTTTAATCTCGCCGCGATAGTCGGCATCGATGGTACCCGGTGCGTTGAGCACGCCGATGCCGTGCTTGATGGCCAGGCCCGAGCGCGGGCGCACCTGTGCCTCGTAGCCTTTTGGCAGTGCCATGAACAGCCCTGTGGGTATCAGTGCCCTTTGCAGCGGCTCGAGCGTTACGGGCGCGTCGATGTTGGCGCGTAAGTCCATGCCTGCGCTCTGCTCAGTGGCGTATTCGGGCAGCGCGTGGCGCGATTTATTGACGATGGGGATTTGTATCATATTCATAGATTGTATTTAGAGGCAGTGATTGATCATGGTTTCAAGCATCAGCCAGCGGGCAGTTGTCGAGGATATCGTTCAGTTCCTTCACCGTTTCTGCTCGGAGCATGGCGATGCGCGTGGCGCGGAAGTTCGGGATGCCTTTGAAGAGCGGCGAGGCGGCGAGGTGGCGGCGCACGTGGAGAATGCCGCGATATTCGTCGATGCGTGCCACGCTTTCCTCGATTTGCTGTTTCAGGATGGCGAGTTTCTCTTGCGGCGTGAACAGGTTGTTCGCCTTTTCGGGCGTTTCGGGGTGGTCGAGGGCGTAGCGTATCTCGCTGAATATCCACGGCCGGCCGAAGGTGGCGCGTCCCACCATCACGGCATCTACGCCGAAGGTGTCGAAAGCGCGGAGCGCATCGGTGCCCGAGGCGATGTCGCCGTTGCCGATAATGGGAATGTGCATGCGCGGGTTGCGTTTCACCTCGCCGATGAGCGTCCAATCGGCTTCGCCCGTGTACATCTGCGCCCTTGTGCGTCCGTGGATGGTGAGGGCGGCGATGCCGCAGTCTTGCAGTTGCTCCGCAAGTCTGACGATGGGCTTGTCGCTGCTGTCCCAACCGAGGCGTGTCTTGGCCGTTACGGGAATATCCACGGCCTCTACCACGGCGCGTGCGATGTCGAGCATGAGCGGAATGTTTTGCAGCAATCCCGCCCCCGAGCCTTTGCCTGCCACGCGCTTTACGGGGCAGCCGAAGTTGATGTCGAGCACGTCGGGCGCGGCTTTTTCCACCACGATTTGCGCCGCGTCGCGCATGGCAATAGGGTCTTTGCCGTATATCTGTATGGCCACGGGGCGCTCGGCGGCGCACACCGTGAGTTTTTCGAGGCTTTTGTTCACGTAGCGCACGAGGGCGTCGGCTGCCACGAACTCCGAATAGACCATAGATGCGCCGAGGCGGCGGCACAGCAAGCGGAAGCCGATGTCAGTCACGTCCTCCATTGGGGCAAGCAGCACGGGACGCTGCCCGAGGTCGATAGTGCCAATTTTCATAATCGTTTTTTAGTATACGAGTTTACGAGTAGACGAGACAGAAATGTCGTGCAAGTATGTTTACTCGTTTACTGGTCTACTTGTTTACTTGTTTACTCGTTTACTTGTTTACTTGTTTACTCAAAATACAACAAGATTACAGCGAGCGTGTTGTTGGCGATGTGTACGGGCAGGCAGAGCCGCAGGTCGCCTGTGCGGCGGTAGAGCCACGCGAGGTACATGCCCAATACGAACGCCACGCCGCCCTGCATCACGTTGCCGTGGGCAAGGGCGAAGAAAAATGCGCTTGCTACGGCCGCCCCGCTGTAAGAGCGGCCCGACTTTACGACGTTGCTGATAAAGCCCTCGCGGAACACGAGTTCCTCGGCGAGCGGACCTATGAAGCAAAGGCCGATGAGGCAGAGCGGGTGGGGCAGCATTTGGCGGAACATCTCTGTCGTGCCGCCGTCGTCTGCACCGATATATTCCAAGAACCACGAACCGGCGAGCGAGAGCAGCAGGCCCGCCGTGACGGCGGCCGCCAGTTCCATGCCGAAGCCGTACTTCATGTTGCCCTTGCACTCCTTTGCAGCGCCCAGCCACGCTTTCGGCTTGCGCACCAGCCGCGTGAGGGGCAGCACCGCCACGAGCACGAGGTTGAGGCATAACAACGCCGTGCCGTAAAGGGGCGCATCGATCTCGCCGGGTATCGTTCCCAGCGTGAGATATTGATATAACATTACGGCGCAGGCTGCCAGTATTTGTGCTACAAAATAGATTGCCAATACGAGGCCGGAGTTGAGCATAGTGATAGGGGCTTTCTTGTTTGATGCGTTGTTTTAATAAATCAACTTAGTTGGATTTACAATTACGGTCTCACGAGTTGGTTTAATCAATGCGTTTGTCTACTACATTTATTTTGCAAAGATACCGCGCACCGTTTCGGCATCTTTATTTAGTTGCGCCCGAAGTTCGTCGAGCGAGGCAAATTGCTGCTCGTCGCGCACGCGGGCCACAAATTCCAGCGTCAGCTTGTGCCCGTAGAGCGGCGTGCCGCCGTAGTCGAAGAGATGTGCCTCGATGGTCTGCCCGCGCCCGTCGTTGAGGGTGGGGCGGCGGCCGATGTTGAGCATGCCTTCGTAGGCAAAGCCGTCCACGTAGGCGCGAATGGCGTACACGCCGCGCCCGGGAACGATTTTCTCAGCACTGTCCGGCGCGAGATTAGCCGTAGGGAAACCCACTTCGCGCCCCACGTGCCGCCCCTCTTCCACCGTACCCGTGAGGCGGTAGTAGCGGCCGAGGCATTCGTAAGCCCCTGCCACGTTGCCCGCCGCAAGCATACGCCGCGCGGCAGAACTGCTCACTGTGAGGTCCGCCGTGGAGAAAGCGGGCGCGCGCAGCACGTCCATGCCGAGCCTGCGCCCGGTGGCGGCATATTGCGCAAAACCTGCTTCGCGGTCGCTGCCGAAGCGGTGGTCGTAGCCTGCCATAAGGCATTTCGCCCCTAATTGTTTCAGCAGCAACTGCTCCATGAACTCTGCCGAGGTGAGCCTTGCCGTTTCGGGCGTGAAGTGCAGCACGGCGCAGGCATCGATGCCGCTCTCCGCGAGCAGCGCGAGCTTTTCCTCCGTCGTGGTGATCAGCTGCGGCCAATAGTCCTCGGGCGACAGCACGAGGCGCGGATGCTCGTCGAAGGTCACCGCCACGGGCGACAACCCGCGCTGCGCCGCCTCTTCTTTTAGGCGGTCGAGAAGGAAGCGGTGCCCGCGATGCACGCCATCGAAGAAACCTACCGTCACGCAGCTGTCTGCGTAGCGGTGGGGCAGGGCGGCCAACTCGCGGCCTCGGGCGGTAAAGGGGTGAAGGGTGAACATGGAATTTATGGTGGCTATATTTTTAACGAGTTGGCGAAAAGTTATAGGGTTTTAGATAAAAACCATGAAAAACATCTTGCTTCGTTTGAAGCCCAAGGGCACGCCGCTGGTTTTAATGCCGAGCCTGTGAGCCTTTACGGCTCACGCTCGCCCTTAATCCCTGCGGCTGCGGTCGGTGCCCGCCCGCTTCAAACGCTGCAAGGTAAAAACAAGGAAAAACCCGTGAGACCTTGATGCTTAATCAATGTTGAGGTTGGCTATTTCATTGAAAATGGGTTTTTCCTGGTTTTTCCCTTGTTCTGTGTGGGGCGGGCGGGAGCCGACCGCTGCCTTAGCGGAGAGGACGCGAGACGAAAGTCGACAGACTTTCAGGCTAGGGGGCTATCCGATAAGGCAAGCGATAGCCCACACAGAACAAGCGGTTTTATTTGGTTTTTATCTCATCCACAATGTATTTTTTCTTAGACAATCTCTTGCATCCAGCCGCCGCCTGCGGGGGCGAGTTTTGCTTGCAGGCCGCAGTTGCGGGCTGCCTCGCAGTTCACCTCGCTGTCGTCGAGGAAGAGAATGTCCTCGGGCTGCGCGCCGAGGCGTTCGGCCACGATGCGGAAAATCTCCGGCGCGGGTTTCTCTATGCCCAGTTTGTAGGAGAGGAACACTTCTTCGAAGAAATCGCCGATGCCGAGCCCTTTATAGTTGAAGAAATCGCGCAGCGACTGTTCCCAGTGAATGGCGTTCGTGTTGCTCAGCAGGCTCACGCGGTAAGATTGTCGCAGTTCGAGCAGTTTTTCGAGGCGTTCGGCAGGCACGCCCGCGAGGTATTGTTCCCATGCCGCCGCGATGTTTGCGTCGGTCAGGTCGGGATTGCCCGCCATGCGCCTTATCTCGTTGCAAAATTCCGGCACGCCGATTGCGCCGCGCTCCAAGAGCGAGAACACGCCGCCTTGGCGGTAGGTGCCGAGGCAGGGACGAATGTCAAAGCCGAGGCGGTCGAACGCTTCGATGCAGCGTTGCTTGTCGAGGTCCACCAGCACGCCGCCGAAGTCGAAGAGCAATATTTGAGGTTTGCGGTCAGTCATGTCAAATGCCGTTTTACGATTTTATAAAGTTTGTCAGAGGGACGGATTTTCACAGGCACGGCGATTGCGGCACGGTCGCCCTTCTTGGCCACGGGGGCTGCGCCCTTGTCGAGATGTATCTCGCTCACGTCCACATATACCGCGCCAGTCGTAGGCCCTACCACCAGCACGCGGTCGCCCGGGTGCAATTCGCCGGCTTCGATGAAAAATTCTCCTACGCCGAGTTTCGAGAAATATTTGAGCCCTTTGCCGATGTATTCCTTGCGCTCCGTTGCGCTCGAGCCGTATTCCGCGCTCCATTCCCCCAGTTTCTGACCGAGATAATAGCCGTCCCAGAACCCGCGGTTGAACACGGTGGCGAGCCGCTCGTCCCACGCCTGCACCTTCTCCGGGCAGTACGTGCCGTCGACGATCGAGGCAAGGGCTTCCTTGTAGCAGCGCACCACGGTGTCCACGTACTCCGCGCTGCGGGCGCGGCCCTCAATTTTGAACACGCGCACGCCGGCAGCCACCATGCGGTCGAGAAATCCGATGGTCTTCAAGTCCTTCGGACTCATGATGTATTTATTGTCCACGTCGAGCTCTACGCCCGTTTCGCGGTCGCGCACCGTGTAGGAGCGGCGGCACACCTGCATGCATTGCCCGCGGTTGGCAGAGCGGCCGAGGTTGTCGAGCGAGAGGTAGCACTTGCCGCTTACAGCCATGCACAGCGCGCCGTGGCAGAACATCTCGATACGTACCCTTTGCCCCGACGGGCCGCACACGTTGCGGTCGATGATGTGGCGGTGGATACGTTCCACTTGCTCGAGATTTAACTCTCGCGCCAGCACTGCCACGTCGGCGTATTGCGCATAAAAGTCGAGCGCGGCGCAGTTGCTGATATTCAGTTGCGTGGAAAGGTGCACCTCCTGCCCTATTTGGCGGCAGTAGGTCAGCACCGCCACGTCGGCTGCGATGACTGCCGAGATATGCGCCTCCAGCGCGGCATCGCAGATTGTGCGCATCGCCTCCATGTCCTCGTCGTAGATAATCGTGTTCACCGTGAGGTAGGCCTTCACGCCGCGCTCGCGGCAAGTGGCGGCGATTTCCTTGAGGTCGTCGATGGTGAAGCGTCCGGCAGAGTGGGCGCGCATATTGAGTTGCTCAATGCCGAAGTAAATCGAGTCGGCCCCCGCGTTGAGTGCGGCGGCGAGCGATTCCCTCGAACCTACGGGCGCCATGATTTCAAAATCGGCGGTCGTAAGTCCTTCTATGGCGGAGCGAATATTGTCTGTGTGCATAACTATCATATATGAGAATGCAAATTTACTAAGTTTTCTTGTATGTAGGAAAATACGCGCCGCTGTTTCCGTGCAGATTGTCCGCATTATGCCTTTTCGTAAGTCAAAACTTGATGGTAGAATCAACCACAAACTCAGGTCTCACGAGTAGGGGCGTTTTGCAAAACGCCCGCCGTGTGCGCTGAAAGGCAAAATCAATGAGTCAACCATGTTCCGGGCGTTTTGCAAAACGCCCCTACTCGTGAGACCTTAATAGCAAATCAGGCGTAGCCCCGAGCAATTTTTTTCTTTCTCCTTGAAAGTTTTCCCTTCCTCCTTTCAATTTTTCATTATCTGCGCAGAAATTTTTTATTACAAACTTTGTAACGCTTGTTACAAACTTGATAACACATATTACAAAGTTTGTAATACATGTTACAAAGTTTGTAACAAAAACCTTCTTATAGGAAAGGAAAAAACATCAGGCAGAAAGGGAAAACTTTCAAGGGGAAAGGAAAAAATAGTTCGGGGCAAATGACGTGGCTCGTACGGGATGGCGAAACGACTGCCGTGCAAGTACGAAAGAACAAACGCAACTGCGCCGCAAGGAATAGTCCCTGCGGCGCAGTTGCGTTGTGCGAATAGTCGGATTAGTTTGCCAAAAGGCGTTTCACGGTGTCGGCAATGGCCTTGCCGTCGGCGCGGCCGGCGAGTTTCTTGGAGGCTGCGCCCATCACCTTGCCCATTTCTTTGGGTGACGTTGCACCCGTTTCGGCGATGATGGCTTTCAGTTCGGCTTCCAGTTCCTCGGGCGTGAGTGCCTTGGGGAGATATTCCTCAATGACGGCAGCCTGTGCGGCTTCTTCCTCAGCGAGGTCGGGACGACCCTGCTCGGTGTAGAGCGCAGCCGTGTCGCGTCCCTGCTTTGCCAGTTTTGCAAGGATTTTCAGGGCGGCATCGTCGGCGAGCGTGTCGTTGGCGCCCGGGGCAGTCTTTGCCTCGATGAAATATTTCTTGATGTTGCGCAAGGCTTCCAGTCTTACCTTGTCCTTCGCCTTCATGGCGGCGATGATGTCTTTGCTTACTTGTTCAAAAAGTGCCATAGCGTTTTTAGTTTTATGTTGATACTTGCTATTGTTCCGCAGTGCCCCTGCTGCAAATGCGGTCGTAGTCTTCCTTGCTGCGCCGCGCGGTGGGCACGCGTTCCATTTCTTCGAGCAGTTCCTCGTTGCAGAGGTCGTCGGTGCCGAGCAGGTAGATGCGGCGGTGGGGCTTGGCGGGTTTGCCGTTTAAGTTGCCGTAGAACGAGATGAGGCGCTCGCCGCCGTCGGCCGAGATGATGTCGCCAGGCTTGGGGCGCTGCTCTTCCGCCTGCCGCTCCGACTTGTCGTAAAGCCCGAAGCCAGAGGCGAGAATGGTAATCTTCACTTTATCGTCCAGTCCGTTGTCGGTGGCAAGCCCGTATTTGGTGATTACGTCGGGGCGGAACTTCCTCATAAAAGCGTCCAACTCCGACAGTTCCTCAATGCCGAGCGGCTTTTGGTCGGAACTGGTGATGCTGATGATGATTTTCTTAGAGTTGAAAATATCGTTGTTGTTGAGCAGCGGTGAATGGAGCGCGGCGTTGATGGCCTTTGTGACGCGGCGGTCGCCCTCGGCGCAGGCCGTAGACATAATGGCCACGCGCCCATTACGCAGCACGGTGTCGACATCGCAGAAGTCGAGGTTCATGGTGCCGTGCATGCAGATGATGTCCACAATGCTCTTCACGGCGGTGAGCAGCGTGTCGTCGGCGCGGCGGAAGGCGTTGGGCACGGAGAGGTCGGGATAGATGTCGCGCAACCGCTCGTTGTTGATGACCAGCAGCGCGTCCACCTCCTTGGCGAGGGCGTACACGCCGTCGAGCGCCTTGTTGATGCGCGGCATTAGTTCGAAGAGGAACGGAATGGTGACCACGCCGATGGTGAGGATGCCGCGCTCGCGTGCCTCGCGGGCAATAATCGGCGACGCGCCGGTGCCCGTGCCGCCGCCCATGCCAGCGGTGATGAAGACCATCTGCGTTTGCTTGTCCAGCATGGAGCGCACGGCCTCGATGCTTTCCTCGCACAACTCCTTGCCCTTTTCGGGATTACCGCCTGCGCCGAGACCCGGCCCGAGTTGCACGCGGTCGGGCACGGGAGAGTCGTTGAGGGCTTTCTTATCGGAGTTGACGATGGTGTATCTCACGTCCATAAAGCCCTCGCGGTACATGTGCGCCACGGCGTTGCCGCCGCCACCGCCCACGCCGATTACTTGGATAATGGCGGGCGTGTGCGCGTTGGCAAGTTCAACGAGCGGCATGTCAAGCACGGAGTGGGTCATAGTTTATTTGTATTATCTTGCGCGGCGGGCGTATAAAATACGCCCCGTTGTCCCTGTTGTCGTCATATTAAGCGCATAATTGCCTAACTCTGAGTTGTCTCTTGTTGTCTATGTTGTCGTTTTTACTTTTTCGACAACAGGGGACAACTTTTGACAACATTATTTCCATATTTTCGGCTGCGCTCGCTTGCACGAAAATTCCTGTGCAGGCGTTTTGTTTTGACGACAACTTAGACAACAAGAGACAACTTTCAGTTGTCTTTCTGCGCTGCGTGTTTGTTTGCTGATGCAACCAACAGGAAAGTTTATCCAAAATTAATCACTGCGCCGGCGGCCGCGCTTTCAGGCTCAATGGCCACCGTGCCGAGAGCTTTTGCCTTGATGTCGGCAAGCACCTCTTTGCTGCGCTTATAGGTAGGCGTGAGTTCTACCATTGAAATCACCTCTTCGTTGTCAAGGTCGTCCAGTCCGAAAAGGTAGAACTTGGGACGGCGGCGCTGGATGCCTTTCTTGTCGGAACCGCCGTAGAATTGCTCGCGGCGGTCTTCGTATTCCTCCTGACGCTCCTGTTCCTTCTGGCGGCGTTGCTCCTCCTCTGCATCGAGTTTCGCCTGAATGCCCGGCACGTTGCTGATGCCGAAGCCCGTGGCGAGGATCGTGATTTTCACTTTCTTGTCGAGCGAGGGGTCGGTGGAAAGTCCCCATTTCGTTTCTACGTCGTCGTGGAACTTCGACATGAACTCGTGCACCTCGTTCATCTCTTCCATCATCAGCGTGTCGCCTTCTTTTTCGGCGCAGAACGAGATGGAGAGCAGCACCTTCTTGGAGTTGAAGATGTCGTTGTTGTTGAGCAGCGGCGAGTGGAGCGCGGCTTCAATGGCCTTGCTCACGCGGTTCTCGCCCTCGCCGAAGCCCGTAGACATGATAGCCACGCCGCCGTCTTTGAGCACGGTGCACACATCGCGGAAGTCGAGGTTGATGATGCCGTGCATCGTGATGATTTCGGCAATCGACTTGGCGGCAATAGAGAGCGTGTTGTCGGCCATCTCGAAAGCCGAGAGCACATTCAGTTCGGGGTAGATTTCGCGCAAGCGCTCGTTGTTAATGACGAGCAGTGCGTCCACGTGCTTGGCTATTTCCTCCACGCCGTCGAGGGCCTGGTCGATTTTGCGGTTGCCTTCGAAGCGGAAAGGAATGGTGACGATGCCCACGGTGAGAATATCCATCGCTTTCGCCTCGCGGGCAATGACGGGCGCGGCACCAGTGCCCGTGCCGCCGCCCATGCCGGCTGTGATGAACACCATCTTAGTGCCGTCGTTGAGCATATTGTGAATGCTGTCGAGGCTCTCCTCGGCGGCCTCGCGGGCACGCCCCGGGCGGTTACCTGCGCCGAGACCTTCTTTGCCGAGTTGCAGGCGCACGGGCACGGGAGAGTCGGCAAGCGCCTTGCTGTCGGTATTGCACACCACGAAGTTCACGTCGTGAATGCCCTCGCGGTACATGTGGTTCACGGCGTTGCCGCCGCCGCCACCTACGCCGATTACTTTAATGATGGAGGGCGTGGTGGTGGGAATGCCCATATCTATAAGGATTTCGTTTTCGTCCATAGTTTCGATATTTATATAGTGGCTATATATAATATATATATTGTGTGCTCTTGCTTTATTCTTTCTCTTCAACGAGGTCGCCGAGCGTCTTCTTCATTTTTGTAAAGAATTTGCGGATGCCCTCGGAGCGCTTCTTTTTCTTCTCTTCGGCAATGCGCTTCTCCTCTTCGAGGCGCAGGCGTTCGGCTTCTGCCTCTTCCTCCTCACGCTTGCGTTCTTCCTCGGCCCTCTGGCGTTCCTCTTCTTCAAGGCGCTTGCGCTCTTCCTCAGCCTTTTGCTCTTCGGAGGGGAAGATTTGCGGCTGTGCCGTGCCGAGGTCGCCGCCGCAGCAGTTCTCCGTGCCCTTGTCGATGAGGGCAATCGCGGCGAAGAACGAGCCGTCGCGGTTGAAGTCGGGCGCGTCCTTCGGCGGGCGCACTTGCAGGCTGATGTTGCGCACGAAGCGGATTTTCTCAAAGCCCGTCACGGCCTCGAAGAGCTTGTTGATGTTGCGCATGTTCGATGCGCCACCCGTGATGATGAGGCCGCCTATGAGCGACTCCTTCGTATATTTGGAGAGTGCAATCTGGTTGTGGATGTTCATCACGATTTCTTCCTCGCGTGCCTCTACCAATCCGCAGAACTCCTCGAACTTCACGCTGCGGCCGTCTTTGAGTTGAATGGCGGCGGCCTGCGTGTCGTCTTCGTTGTCAGAGATGGCCGTGCCGTACATCAGTTTGAGCGACTCTGCCTCGTCGTCCTCGATTTGGAGCGACATGATGTCGCGGTTGATGTTTGCGCCGCCGAGGGGAATGATGGCCAGATGGCGCAGCAGGTTGTTCTTATAGACGGCGACGGAGGTCGTTTCTGCGCCCATGTCTACAAAGACGCAGCCCGAGCGGCGCTCCGACTCCGTGAGCATCGTGTCGGCAAGTGCCTGCACGGTGATGGGGAGGTCGGCAATGGCCACGTTCGCGCTGTGGAAGCAGTTGCGGATTTCCTCTTTCACCGACGAGTTGGCCACGATGTTGAGATAACGTCCCTCGATGCTTTCGGTGAGCATGCCCACGGGGTCGTTTTGCAGCTGCGTGCCGAGTTTGAACTCTTGCGGTATGGCTTCGAGAATGTCGCGGTCGGGCGTTGCACTGGAACGGTTCTCGTCGTTGATAGAGTCAATCATTTCCTGCGTTACCTCCATCTTAGAGCCGAGGTTGCGCACGATGGTGTTGGCCACGGTGTGCATGCCCATACCGCCGATGCCCACATAGACACGGCAGATGTTCTTTTGCAGTTTTTTCTCCAAGCGTTCCTTGATGTTGAGGATGCACTGCGACATCTTGTTGATGTTGTTGATGCGCCCCTTGCGTATGAAGGTAGTGGACGGCTCTTGCGCCAGTGCCAGCACCTTGATGCCGCCGTCGGGCTCTTTTTTACCGGCGATGGCCGTCACTTTTGACGAGCCGATTTCAATCGCCACAATGAAGTTGTCCGGTGTTGCCATATATGCTTATTTATTTTTTTGTTTTTCGTTTTTTGCAAATAATCTGATTAGGGTGCTCCACGTTGAGGGCGGTGTATTTGTTCCAGCCCACCTGCGGCATTACTTTCGCATAAAAGTTCTTCAAGTTTTGGAATTTGCATTCGAGGCTGTCCGCCGTGCCGAAGAAAATCACTTGGTCGCCCACGCGCGGTGTCAGTTCAATCTTTTTGTCGGGGCGCACGTAAATCTGTTCAATCTGATTGTCCCAAAACTCATTGTTCTTGAAATAAAGCCCGAAGCGCACGAGGTGCTTTTTGGCAAAGTTGCGGTCGATGTCGCCCGTCGCCACCACGAGGTCCGCCACATAGCCTTGCGGGTTCATGGCGTTGCCGTTGGCGTCGAGGTAATAGTTGTCGCCGTCGTTGCCCATGATGCGCAGCAGCGGCAGGCGTTGCTCGATGAGCACGTTCACGGTGTTGCCGCTCGTCTTGTAGCACACCACGGAACTGATAAACGGGTTTTTGGTCAGCGTTTCCTCAATCTTTTGGCAACTGATTTCGTTCATCGGCCGCCCTACGGGATACAGGCGGGCTTTCTGCAACAGCCGCTCAGCCTCCGAGGCGGTGATGAAGCCCGCGTGCAGGCTGTCTGCCACGGTGAACGTGGCGCGGCGGCAGATGCTGCGGTCGCTCTCGCCGCTCAGCCTGATAAAGGCAAAGATGAGGTAGGCGCCGAGGCAGGCAAGCAGAAGAAGTTTTCCAAAAGTTTTCATGTAAACCCGTTTACTCGTTTACTAAATATTTTTCTCTAAGGATTTCAGTGAACATGGGCGCATAGTCGTCCACGTCGCCCGCGCCGAGCAGGATTAAGACATCGAAGTCCTCGTTCTTGATTATGGCGGGCAGGTTTTTCTTCTCTACGATGCGCTTCTTCATATCGGGGCGCAGGCAGTCGAAGATGATTTGGCTCGTCACGCCGGGAATGGGCTTCTCGCGGGCGGGATAGATTTCCGTGAGCAGCACCTCGTCGAGCAGCGAAAGGCTGTCGGCAAAGTCTTTGTAGAAGTCGCGGGTGCGGGTGTAGAGGTGCGGCTGGAATATCGCCGAGATTTTGCGCCCTGCAAACACCTCGCGGATAGAGAGAATACTCTGCTTGATTTCGGCGGGGTGGTGCGCGTAGTCGCTGAGGAAGACGATGCGGTCGGTTTTGAGTTTGAAGTCGAAACGGCGGTCAACGCCGCTGAACGTAGCCATGGCCTGCCTGATTTCGCCTGCGCCGGCCCCGGCCAGTTGCGCCAAGGCCATTGCCGCGATACCGTTTTCAATGTTCACGCTCACCGGCACGCCGAGTTCCACGTCCTTAATAGGTTCGATGGGCGACACGAGGTCGAAGACGATGCGCCCGCCTCCGATGCGCACGTTCTCTGCATGGAAGTCGCCCGCCTCGCGCGAATAGTCGTAGCGGCGCACGCCCTCTTGCAGGCGTTCCTTCATCTTCAGTCCGCGATGCACCACGAGTGCGCCTTCGGGACGAATGAGCGAGGAGTAATGCGCGAAACTTTCCAGATAAGCCTCTTCCGTGCCGTAGATGTCGAGGTGGTCGGCATCGGTAGCCGTAATCACCGAGGCGTAAGGACGCAGATGATGAAAAGAGCGGTCAAACTCGTCGGCTTCTATCACCACGAAGTCGCTTTGTGCGTTCAAAAGGTAATTTGTGCCATAGTTTTTCGTGATGCCGCCGAGAAACGCGTTGCAGCCGATATGGCTTTGGTGCAGCAGATGGGCGGTCATCGCCGTCGTGGTGGTCTTGCCGTGCGTGCCGGCCACGCAGAGGCCGCGCATGGAGCGCGTCAGCGTGCCGAGCAGCTGTGCGCGCTTTTGCAACTCGAAGCCGTTTGCCTTGAAATAGTTAAGTTCCTTATGATCCTGCGGAATGGCAGGCGTGTACACCACCAGCGTGTGCTCCTTGTCGCGGCAGGCGGCGGGGATAAGGTCGGGGTTGTCTTCGTAGTGAATGTCTGCACCCTCGGCACGGAGCTTTTCCGTGAGGGGGCAACTGGTGCGGTCGTAGCCCGCCACGATGTAGCCTTTGGAAAGGAAGTAGCGTTCCAAGGCACTCATGCCGATGCCGCCTGCACCGATGAAGTATACTGATTTGAAATTCATGGTTCCTTATTTAGTTCTTTCCGCCAAAGCGATGACGATGTCGGCGATTTCGTCGGCGGCGTTGGGCTTGGCCAGTTTCAAGATGTTCTCGGCAAGCGATTTCAACTTTGCGTCATCGTTCACCGTATTGATTGCCAGCGGCAGCAGCGTGCGGCGGGCGTTCTCGTCGGGCACGTAAATGGCAGCGTCCTTTTGCACGAGTGCCAGCGCGTTTTTCGTCTGATGGTCTTCCGCTACGTTGGGCGAGGGCACGAGGATAACGGGCTTGCCCAGCAGGCAAAATTCCGAGATACTGCCCGCGCCGGCACGCGAGATAACGAGGTCGGCTGCGGCGTATGCCGTGGCCATGTCAGAGATAAAGTCGGAGAAATAAAGGTTGTCGGGTTTGCCCCGGCGGCTCATCTCTTCGTTGATTTCCGCGCTGTAATACTTGCCCGTCTGCCAGATAAACTGCACGTCCGTCTGTGCCTTGATGAGCGGCAGGTTGCCGAGCACGCTCTCGTTCATGGTGCGTGCGCCGAGCGAGCCGCCAATCAGGAGCACCGTGCGCTTGCCCGGTTGCAGGCCGAAACTCTTCACAGCATCTTCATTCGTGCATTTGGGCGCGGTGAGCCCGGCACGCACGGGGTTGCCCGTCAGCAGAATGCGGTCGGCAGGGAAGAAACGCTCCATGCCGTCGTAGGCAACGCATATCTTGGCGGCTTTCTTTGCCAGCAGTTTATTCGTCACGCCGGCGTAAGAGTTTTGCTCTTGCAGTACGGTGGGCACGCCCATCGACTCCGCCACGTTGAGCGTCGGGCCGCTGGCATATCCGCCCACGCCGACTGCCACCTGCGGGCGAAAGTCTTTAAGGATGCCTGCCGCCAACTTGCGGCACTTTATGATTTTCATCACTACGGCAATGTTCCTCCAAAGCCTCTTTCGGTCGAAGCCGGCAATGGGCAGGCCTTTGATTTCATAGCCTGCGGCCGGCACGCGCTGCATCTCCATTCTGCCTTCTGCGCCGACAAATAAAATCTTGGCTTCGGGGCGTTTGCGCCGAATGGCATCGGCAATAGAAACGGCCGGGAAAATATGTCCTCCCGTGCCTCCGCCGCTGATGATGATTCTTAGTTCATCGCTCATAGCAATTAATATTGTCTGTTACAGCGCAAAATTAGCAATTATTTCTTGCTTTACATTAGCAGATAGTTGCTTTTTTTGAAACTTTCTTCTATGATAATGCCAAAAATAAACCCGAGCCGCGCAAACATCTTTTTGCGCGGCTCGGGCGAGGCTGTATGTGCAAGGGTTTAGCTGACCTTTTCGAGCTTTTTGATAATAGAGAAGATGAAGAGTGCGCTGAGCAGGCAGATGCCGGCGAGCACGCCCCAAATAATTGGCAGCGAAACGTTTGCGCCCCAAAGCAAACCGGGCACCATTACGAGCTGGTTGCCGACGGCTGTGGCGGCAAACCACAGGCCCATCATAAGGCCGGCGTATTTGGGCGGTGCCACCTTGCTCACAAAGCTGATGCCGATGGGCGAAAGCAGCAGTTCGGCAAAGGTAAGCACGAGGTAGGTTTCAATCAGCAGGTTGGAGCTGACGCGGGCGGGGTCTGCGCCGGCAGCGATGGCGTTAGCCTGGTCGGTAGGACTAAGCAAGCCCATAGAACCAAAGAGCATCAGGCAGAATGCGGCGGCAGCCACGAGCATACCGAGACCGATTTTGCGCGGGCTGGAAGGCTCTTTGCCAATGCGTCCGAGCCAGCCGAACAGTGCAACGCTCACGGGCGTGAGGGCTACCACGTAGCAGGGGTTAAATTGCTGGAAAATAGGGGCTTTTACCTCAATGCCCTCGGGCGTGATGTTGGTGTATTGCCAGCCGAGGTAGGCTGCGGCTGCTACGATGAGGGCGGCACTGATGCCTTTGCCCTGTGCGCTTTTGTTTTGGAACAAACCAAACAAGCCGTAAACGATGAAGATGCAGGCTACGAGGTTGGTCACGTCGAACGCCATGCTTTGCAGCCCGAAGGACTGCGTTTCAGTGTAGTCGCGGGCAAAGAGTGTGAGCGTGTTGCCGTTCTGGTGGAATGCCATCCAGAAGAAAATAACTACGGCAAACACGAGGCAGAGGCAAATGATGCGTTCCTTAGTCTCTTCTTTAGAGAGTTCGGGAGCGGCGGCTGCCGTCTTGTCATCGTTTTTCGCAGCCTTGTTTTCGTTGGCAAGCACGTGCTTGTACGTGCCGCTCGTCACGTAGTAAATGGCAATGGAGACGATGAGGCTCACGCAGGCCACGGCAAACGCGTAATGGTAAGAGTCGGCTTCGCTTGCGCCGAGGCTGGTCTGCGCCCATTCCATAATCTTAATGGCGGCCGTCGGGGCGAACATCGCGCCGATATTGATGGCCATGTAGAAAAGGCTGAAGCCGCTGTCGCGCTTGTCGGCATATTGGGGCGCGTCGTAGAGGCGACCTACCATAACCTGCAGGTTGCCTTTGAACAAGCCCGTGCCGAGGCTCACGAGGATAAGGGCCAGTCCCATGGCGATAATTGCCATGTTGTCGCCGCCCATGGGAATGGAGAGCAACAAGTAGCCGATGAACATGATGAAGATGCCCGTCGTCACCATCTTGCCGAAACCGAAGCGGTCGGCCGCTATGCCGCCGATGACCGGCAGGAAATACACAAGCATCAGGAATGTGGAGTAAATACCGCTGGCAAGTCCCGGTGCGAACCCGAAGTTGGCTTGCAGGTAAAGCAGGAAGACGGCCAACATCGTGTAGTAGCCGAAACGCTCGCCCGTGTTGGCAAGCGCAAGTGCCCAGAGGCCCTTAGGTTGTCCTTCAAACATAGTTTTTTGAGATTTTTGAAATGATTATTATTGATTGGGTTTAATGCGTTGGAGAATTGGTTGTAGATTTCGACAAAAACCATAAAAACCGCTTGCGGCGTTTGAAGCCCAAGGGCACGCCGCCGGTTTTAACGCCGAGCATTAAAGCCTTGAGGCTTTTGCTCGCCCTTAATCCCTGCGGCTGCGGTCGGTGCCCGCCCGCTTCAAACGACGCAAGCAAAAAACAGAAAAAAGTAATGCATCTCTTCTTTTACTTTTTACAGAAAAAAACGTCCACTTTTTTCTGTTTTTTGCTTGTCCTGTGTGGGCGGGCGGGAACCGACCGCAGCCTTAGCGGGGAAAGCACAAAACGAAAGGCGTTAGACTTTCAGGTTTGGAATTTCACCGATAAGGCGAGCCTCCGGCTCACACAGGGCAAGCGGTTTTGATTGTTTTTGTCAAACTCAACCAACAGGTTAAGTTTATTGCGATTTTTTCAGCAGTGACGTCGTAGCCGAAAGTTCTTCGGCAAGGAAGGGCGCGGTATGCCCTTTGCCGCCGGCCGCTATCTCTTCGGGCGTGCCGCAGGCTATCACTTGCCCGCCGCCGCGTCCGCCTTCGGGGCCCATGTCGATGATATAGTCGGCCGACTTGATAACGTCCATGTTGTGCTCGATGACAATCACCGTGTTGCCCTTGTCCACAAGGCGTTGCAACACGCCGAGCAGCACGCGTATGTCCTCGAAGTGCAGTCCCGTGGTGGGCTCGTCTAATATATATATGGTGTGCCCCGTGTCGCGCTTAGAGAGTTCCGTGGCCAGTTTCACGCGCTGGCTCTCGCCGCCCGAGAGCGTGGTGGACGATTGCCCGAGTTTGATGTAACCCAAGCCTACGTCCTGCAACACTCTTATTTTGTGCAGAATGCCCGGCACGTTCTCGAAAAACTCGACGGCTTGGTTGATGGTCATGTCCAGCACGTCGGCAATGCTTTTGCCCTTGAAGCGCACCTCGAGCGTCTCGTGGTTATAGCGTTTCCCGCGGCAGGTTTCGCAGGGCACGAGCACGTCGGGCAGGAAGTTCATCTCGATGTTCTTGTAACCGTTGCCCTTGCAGGTCTCGCAGCGTCCGCCTTTCACGTTGAAAGAGAAACGCCCCGGCTTATAGCCCCTGATTTTCGCCTCCGGCAGATTGACGAACAGGTTGCGAATGTCGGAGAACACGCCTGTGTAGGTAGCGGGGTTGGAGCGCGGCGTTCGTCCCAGCGGACTTTGGTCCACGGCCACCACCTTGTCCGTCAGTTCGATGCCCTCGATGCTTTCGTAAGGCATTGGCTCTTTGAGCGAGCGGTAGAACTTCTGCGAGAGAATGGGCAGGAGCGTTTCGTTGATGATGGTCGATTTGCCGCTGCCCGAAACGCCCGTGATGCAGATGAATGTGCCGAGCGGGAACTCCGCCGTCACGTTTTTCAGGTTGTTGCCCGTAGCCCCGATGAGGCGCAGCGTGCCTGTGCCTTTGCGTCGCGTGGCGGGGATTTCTATGGTGCGGCGGCCGTTCAGGTAGTCGGAGGTGAGGGTGGAGGCTTTCAGCATCTCGCCGGGTGTGCCTGCAAACACCACCTCGCCGCCGAGGCGGCCAGCCCGCGGCCCGATGTCCACGATATAGTCTGCGGCGAGCATCATCTCCTTGTCGTGCTCCACCACAATCACGGTGTTGCCGAGGTCGCGCAGTTCTTTGAGCGAGCGGATAAGTTTCGCGTTGTCGCGCGAGTGCAGGCCGATGCTCGGCTCGTCGAGAATGTAGAGCACATTCACGAGCTGCGAACCAATCTGCGTGGCCAGTCTGATGCGCTGACTTTCGCCGCCCGAGAGCGTCACGGAAGAGCGCGAGAGCGACAGGTAGTCGAGGCCCACGTCGAGCAGGAATTGCAGCCTTGTGCGTATTTCTTTCAAAATCTCGTGTGCAATGGCGCGGTTTTTCTCCGAAAGCTGCGGCTCGATGCCGCCGAGCCATTCTTGCAGTTCGGCAATGTCCATGCGGCTCAGTTCGGCTATATTCTTGCCAGCGAGGCGATAGGAGAGGGCTTCGCGGTTGAGGCGCGTGCCATGGCAATCGGGGCATACGGCGTCGCGCGAGAACTGTTCTGCCCAGCGTTGCGCAGCGGCGGTCATCTCGCTGTCCGCCATTTGTTGCAGATATTTGCCGAGACCGTCGTAGGTGAGGTAAAGGTCGTTGGTGGTGCGTGCCGTTTCGGCAGGAATGCGCAGCTGTTCGGCCGAGCCGTTGAATATTTCCGCCAAAGCCTCTTCGCCGACGTCTTGCAAGGGAGTGTTGAGGTCGCAGTCGTACTTTGCCAAAACGGCTTCTATCTCCCAGAAAATTGCCGCGTTGCGGTATTTTCCCAAGGGCGCAAGCCCGCCCTCACGGATGGAGATCTTGGGATTGGGGATAACCTTCTCTTGGTCGATGACGCTCACCGTGCCCAGCCCTTTGCAGTGCGGGCACGCGCCTTGCGCAGAGTTGAAAGAGAAGTTGTGCGGCGCCGGCTCGCGGTAACTGATGCCTGAGACGGGGCACATGAGGTTTTTGGAAAAATAGCGCACGGCGGTTTGTCCCTCCGCCTCCGCGTCCTTGTCGTACACCATCATCAGTCCGTTGCCCTGCGCGAGGGTGTGCCCCACGCTCTTGCGCAGCCGCTCCGCGTCCTTCGCGCTCACCTTGAGTTTGTCTACTACCACTTCGATGTCGTGGTTCTTGTAGCGGTCGAGTTTCATGCCTTGCACCGCCTCGCGCAGTTCGCCGTCCACGCGCACCGTGAGAAAACCTTTCTTGCGCACGGTCTCGAAGAGTTCCTTGTAATGTCCCTTGCGCGTGCGCACCAGCGGCGCGAGTAGCATCACCTTGCGCCCTTCGTAGTCCGAGAGGAGCATGTCCACGATTTTCTCTTCCGTATATTTCACCATCGGCTCGCCCGTCACGTAACTGTAAGCCGTGGCGGCGCGGGCGAAGAGCAGGCGCAGGAAATCGTAGATTTCGGTAATGGTGCCCACGGTGGAGCGCGGGTTGCGGTTAGTGGTCTTTTGCTCGATGCTGATCACGGGGCTGAGGCCGCTTATTTCGTCCACGTCGGGGCGGTTCACGCTGTCGAGGAAGTTGCGGGCGTAGGCCGAAAAGGTCTCGATATAGCGGCGTTGGCCTTCGGCATAAATCGTGTCGAAAGCCAACGAACTCTTCCCGCTGCCGCTAAGGCCGGTTATCACGCTCAGACTGTGGCGCGGCAGGGACACATTGATGTTTTTCAGGTTATGCTCGCGCGCACCTATTATATTGATGTGTCCGGCCGGGCTGTGCGTCTCAGTATGTTCTTTGTTGTTGTCCAATGTAAGAATGAAAGAAAAAAGCCAATTCTGCTTATTGCGCCGTGGAACTTTCCGTATATCCGCGCAGCACGTTAATCACTTTCTTGTATTCGTACTTCTTGCCGTCGGCACCCTGTGCCTGCACATAGAGATAGTAGCCGCCGTCGGGCGCGTCCTTGCCGCCGCACTTGCCGTCCCAGCCGCCTGCCGGGTCGGTCCATTCGTAGAGTTTCTTGCCGTTGCGGTTGAACACGATGGCTTTGAACGACACGATGCTGCGGTAGCCCTCCTTGGCCTTAAACACATCGTTGATGCCATCGCCGTTGGGCGTGAAGGCGTTGGGAAATTCCAGCAGCGACTCGCTGATGGTGATGTTGAACGGCTCGCCGCCGTCGCTTTGGTCGTATTCAATCACGTCGTCGCCGTTTACAAAGCTCACCAGCAGCGTCACGGTGAACGTGCCGCTTTCGGCAAACGTGTAGGATGTGGTTTCCTCGTAGCGTGTCAAGAAGGGAGCGCTTTCTCCGGCGCGGACAAAGCGCCACTCGTAGCGCGGGGTGTATGCGCCAAGGTCTTTCGGGTTGGCGCGGAATGTTGCCGTCATAGGTGCGTCGCCGTTGAAACTCGTTTCTTCGGAAGTTTCTCCCTTGTTGTTCGTCACAGTCATGGTCGGCTCTGCCGAGGGCAGTTCATCGTCCGTCGCCGCCCGTACGCCAGTGGCGAGGCACAGCATCAGGAGGAATATGTAAAGCGTTTTACCGTTCATACATCGCAATTTTCCGCAAAATTACTATTTTCTTAGGTTACAGGGCTTAATTGCGCTTCAAAAAACACCATACGGGTGCCAGCGGTTGCCACTGAAAGAATAAAAATCAGCCTTCGTCCACGAGTTATTTTTATTGCCCACGAATTGCACGAATTTACACGAACATCTGCAATAAATAAAATGGCGACCTGTTAGGTCGCACTAATCTCGCGAATGAAATCAGTGAATTAGTGAAATTCGTGCGACCGAACAGGTCGCCTTTAACACACGCAGGACATGAAAATTCGTGTAAACTCGTGAAATTCGTGGGCAAATAAATAAGCAATTTGCGGAAATAATAATTTCTTTATTTTCCTTATATGCATTGTTTACAAGCCTGTGGATTTTTTTCACGAACGGACAGGTTGCGTCGAAAACTTCCGGCACGTTTTGCTTTATAAGCTCCTCGGCGCTCTTTGCTACGCCGTGGGCACGGATGACGACGCGTTTTTGCTTCAATATAAAATCGAGGTCGTCGGAGGATTTTACGCCTTTTTTTTCAAGCTCCTTAACTACTTTTTCGTTGTGAATGAGCGTGCCGTAGGTGTAAACTTCTCCGTCCTTTGCCGCATTTTGAGCAATTTCCAAAGCGTTTTTGACGCCGAAACAGAAGTCGGCGTGTTTGGTCAGAAAAATTTCAGGCATCTTTCTTTTCGACGTAAGCGTCGATTTCCGTCCTCAGCCCTTCAAACACTTTGGCAAGATACTCCGTTCCTTCCTTTACCGTCGGAACGTGGTCGAATTTGTCGGTAAGATAAAACGGTTCTCCCA
>SFFY01000003.1 GCA_004556745.1 Bacteroidales bacterium
CAAGCCGATGTTAATCTATTTCATGGCTTACAGATTATCGCAAGATATTTACAGAATCCCGAAGGTTACAATAGAGTTCATTCATCGTCTGCAAGTTTCTTCATTAGATGAATACATATCTTCTGATGGAACAATTAAAATCAGGAATCACGACCATGTGGTTTATAGTCAAGAAGATTTGGTAAAGAATGCGTCCAAATAGTTTACGAATATTTTTATTTAGGATACTATTGATTCAAGACAACAAAAAGGCACTCTTTTGAGTGATGAAGTCAAGAAACAAGCTATACGAACGCTGCACAGGGTAATCAGAACATTAACCCCAGTGCAGCGTTCTGCTTTTTGATAAAAAAGACAAGAAGCAAATCACCAGCAAGGACCACTTCTCTTGGGCGCCCGAGCAAAACGTATTTGCCCTTATCGCCATGACCAAAGGCGCGGGACAGATTCGCACCAACGGGCGCTTTGCCCTCACCTGCAACTTCGAGGCACTGACCAATAAGGTGAAAGATGCCGTGAACCGCATCTACTCGGCCAAGATAATGAACAACCACGACTACGACACCAATCTCGGTGCGGAGGTTGAGGTACACATGGTATTCTCCCTGAGCGGCGGCACGGGCGCAGGCACGTTCCTCAATATGGCCTACGTCATCAAGAATGCGCTGAACAAATGCAAACTCACCGGCTACGCCGTGTTGCCCGACGTTTTTGAAAACATGTCGAACTACGGCATGGAGCGCGTCAAGCCCAACGCTTACGGCTCTATCTGCGACCTCGACTGGTTCATGCACCTCAACGGCACGGAAAAGTTGCAATTCGACTACGTGACGAGCAAGCAGCAGATCACCGGCGCACCGTTCAACGCAGTTTTCTTCATCGACAACCGCAACGAAAACGGAGATACCTACAGCAACGTCGAGCAACTTACCGAAATGATATCCCTCGCCCTCGTAACCTCTGCCGGCGAACTCTCCGACTCCGTGACCTCTGTGACCGACAACGTTGAAAAGAGCATTATGAACGGCGACGGCATGGTGGGCAACAAGCGAGCCTGGGTGAGCGGCATGGGCGCTTGCGAAATCATTTTCAGAGGAAAGGAGATGGGCGAAATCTGCGCACTCAAGAATGCGCAGCGCATCATCCAGCGCATGATAGCCTCCTGCATCAATGCCAACGCCATAGCCAATGCCTGGATTGACTCGCCCGACGTAAATATCCGCGAAAACGGCGGCTCAGAAAACGACAACGTCATCGACTTCATCCTGTCCAAGCAGCCTAAATTTCCCCTCGACACAATCAACGACAACCAAAACGCCAAAGCAGAGGCATTGGGCTATATCGAAAATGTTGCTGCGCCCAAGAGCGAAGAAGTGCAATCGAAAGTTCAGGAACTCAAAGAGCGCGTCACCAAGGAACTGCACAAACTCGTTGTGAAGAGCGTGAACCAGGAGTGCGGCGTGGGACTGGCAAAAGACGTGCTGGATGCCATTAAGAGCCAGGTGGACATTTTCCTCAAAGAGATGAACGCGGAGAAAGATACGCTCACCCAGCGCCAACCGGCTTTGGAAAACGCCGTCTCCGTAACGTCGGAAGACCTCAAGGAATACAGAAGCCGCTTCTTTAAGACCAAAGGCAAAGTCAACGACCTCGAACAGTGCGTCTGCGATGCTGCCATGGCACTCGCCGTCAACAAGCGGGAAATCGCACGGAGAGACGCCGCCATCACGTTCTTCAACAGCCTCCTTGTTGCCATTGGCGACGAACAATTGAAGGTGAGCGACATTGAGAAGAAACTCAAGGCGGTGAACACATCGTACGTCAACCGCATTGCCATGCTCACCAACTCCGTGGACCACACGAGCGATGCCAATTTCCATATCGACCTCGCCAAACAAGCCGTCAACGCCATTGGTGTCAACGACGACGAAATACAGATAAAGGACTTCATCGCCACCCTGCCCTACACCGAGAAATTCTACGAGGCAGACACCAAGCCCACTGACGAACTCGAAAAGGCAATCCTCACTTACACGCTCACGCTGCCCACCGCCAAAAGCTGGGCAAAGACAACAATAGACGATGTGCTGAGCAGAATAAACAAGGACAATCCCGAACGGCTCGACCAAATCTTATGCCTCGCCCTCGCCAAAGCGAAGCCGCTGCTCAATATCAACACCCGCGGTCAGGTAGGCTACACGTATGGCAGGTTCTCGTATGTAGGCGTACCGATGAACAGCACGCTGCTGCAAGACGGCGGCAGGCTCGAACAGCTTGCCGGCGGCGAAAAAATCCAGTTTGCACGCCTGGGCATGCAAGACCGCGTCATTATTTACAACCAAATCGGCGTAGTGCCGGCCTACTTTATCGGCAGTTTGCAAAACTATAAGCAGAAGTACGAGAAGTGCAATATCTTCTCCCACATAGATGCAACCATCTACCAGCGCATGGTGCGCGAAGGCTTCTCGCTCCAGCCCGTCCTCGACGACGGCTCGAAAGACGTGGAACTTTGGGTAAGAGGACTGATTTTGGGACTGATTAAAAACGAGAACAACCGATACTTCGTAAAAGACAAAACTAACGGCAAGGCTTTGCGTCAGTATTGGGTAGAACTCGGGCAATATCGCGACGAAGCCTTCAATGCCTTCAAGGCAGACCTTCCCAATCTCCGCCAGCAGTTCAAGGAGTTCTTCAAGCAGTATCAGAGTGCCAACGGCTTGGATGCCATGCAGGCTTTGGTAAACGATGCCAAGCAAAACTATCTTGAAAAGTACGCGCAAGTCAACATGACGGTCGAGCAAATCGAAGAACGCGGCAACGAACAAATCGCCGAACTCTTGGAGAAAGAACTTGGGTTTGTGGAAACCTTATAGAAAGTCCACAGTTATTTTTCCCTGGCTTGTTTACTCGTCTACTTGTTTACTCGTCTACTAAAATAAATCAAAAAAGATACATGAGGCACAACGTTTGCATTATGCTTGGCGAGGACATGAAAGCATTCGTGGCTCGCACTGCCAAGTATATATATAAATATGGTGAGGGGGGAGCAGAGGAGTTCTGCAAAGTGCTGTCGTGGGTGGGGAACGCCGATGGCAGCGTAACCATCAAGAAATCCGAGCTCGACTGCCCGGGAAGCAACGTGTTCGTTTCCACCACACGCGACCAGTATGCCACGCGCCTTGCCGACGACTCCGTGCTGAGTGCTGATAATGCCCCGCTAAGGCTACGCCGATACTTCGCAAAACTTCACCAACAGACGATTACCGTGAACAATGGGGGCGACAGCAACAGGTTGCTCCTCTCCCTCTATCTGCCCCTCTACGACGAGAAACTTTTCGAGCAGGTTCTTGCCATAGTGGAAGCACTTAATGACATTCAGCAGCATTACAGCCTCATGGTCGTGGGGCTCTGCGCCGACTTGCGCAGCGCGGTGTGCCCCGACTACGAGGAGGACGGGGAGCAATCCGCGCCACGCGGCACGACGGAAATTGAAAAAACGTGCATCGAGCGTCTTGCAAGGCTGCGCATCCAAAACAATCATCTAGAACAGGCGGTTATCTTGCAGAACATCAATGCCGCAGGCTATGCCCTCAACCTTGATGCGGAGTCGCTGGTAAGAATAGTGGGCGAACTGTCGCTGCTCGCGGCGGAGAAATACGACACGGTGTTTACGCCTGCCACGGAGTTCGACCGCGAGCATCCGCTCTGCTCGCTCGGACTGGCCGTTATGAACCTCGACAAATATTATTTCGCCAACTACCTGCTGCGCCGTGCTTATCTGCACCTGATGAAGCGCGAGGACGTAGCGGGCGAACAGGTGGATCTGAACCGGGTGGCAGTGGTGGCAAACGAACTCTTGCAACAACACACCAGCCTATTTTCGGATTTCTATGCAAAATATGCAGAGCCGCTGGTGCGGCAAGGCGTGTCGCACAATGCGATTGTGAGCAAGGCTTCGCCGGAACTGGCAAAGGAACTCGACGCCGTGGCGCGGCATCTGTCGGACTTCATCACGCAGGACAAGTTCTCCCTGCCCGAAAAGCGTGCGCTGCTCGCCGTTGTCCTCGGCTACGACGACCCTTTCCTCCATGGCTATCTCTTTAATCAGCAGCAACTCACGCTGGACCATCTCGATGCCGATGCCGCCAACGTGTTTATCGATGCCAACAACACGCTGGTCACCATAAAAATCGACGACGACGGGGTGAAGACCGGGGAGCACGGACCGATGACCGACTGCCTCGACGACGACGGCTTTGTGGAATTGCCCGTCGGGCGTTTGCAGCAATTGCGCGGCGACATGCGCGAGGCTACAAGTTATATCCGCCAAAAGAGCCGCGAACTGGAAGACATCGGGCAAATGGCCGACGACGCCGCGCAAAGCGAAAAACTGCTGACGAAAGACGGCTTTGTGGTGGAAGGCAACGTGTATCGCTTCGACGCCGAGCATCAGGAGGCCAAGTTCGACGAGAACTATCAGCCCCGCCCCGTCACGGAGCAGAGCGTAGACCTCAGACATCAGTTTGCGCCTATAAAAGACCAGGGACAGATGGGGGCCTGCACGGTGTTTGCCGTGACGTCGATCTTTGAATACATACTCAAAAAAAGCACGCAGCGTGTTCCCCCCCCTCAGCGAATCGTTTGTCTACTACAACGTGCGCCCGCCAAGGGAGAAGAGAGGACGGATACGGGCAGTTCGTTTCAGGACGTGATAAAGAGCATCGGCACGGAAGGCATCTGCACGGAAGAGTTGCACCCCTACTCCAAACCGCTCGGCGAAGCACCCTCAGCCGAGGCCGTGCGCGACGGCAAGACGCGCCGCATCGTGAAAGCGCTGGGCGTGGCCGTCAGCGAGCGCGACATCAAGTCGGCCATCCAAGAGGGCTATCCCGTGGCCGTATCGCTCAAGGTGTTCAACTCTTTCTCGCCGCAGGTGCGCGGCGGCAGTAGGGGCGTTCTGCAGAACGCCCGCCGTGGCGGCGTGGGGGCTTCGGGCTTTGTGCCCCACCCCACAGAAGCGGAACTTGCCTCGGGCGAATATGGCTATCATGCCATGGTGGTCGTGGGCTATTCCGACGAGGCGAAGCATTTCGTGGTGCGCAACTCGTGGGGGCGGCAGTTTGGCGATGAGGGCTATTGCTATATCCCTTATTCCTATATATGCGATGAAGACCTGAACCGCATGGCGTGTATCGTGACCGAAGTGGAGGCTGCCGAACTGGGCGGCGGCACGCAGACTGCAGCCCCCGGCCGAGGGGACGGGCAAAACACCGTGGTGCAGTTCAACATGAACGATGCACACATCAAGGCGTGCGTCATCAAGAGCCTTATCCGCACAGAGCAACGGCGGCTGGCCAAGATGCAGAAGGAAGACAACCGGCTGCGCCGCGACTACGAAATGCTGATGCAAAACCTCGGGCGGCAATCAGTGCGCAAGGAAATCCTCGCACGCACGCAGAAGAAACTTCAAGACAAGATTGAAATGACCCGCGCGCAGCAGCGCAAAATCAACGAGGAGGAACGCCCGGCACGCCTCAAGGCTTTCGACCAGCAAACGTGGCAGGCGCGGCTTTCGCTGATAGCCTGGGACGCATCGTTTGTCCTGTCATGGATAATAGGGTTGCTGGCATTTCTGCCGAAAGACGGGGAAGGATCTTTCCTGAACGGCATGGCGGAATGGCTGGGGTCGGGCTGGTGCGTCGGGTTGTCGGCGTGCCTTGCGCCGGGGGTTGTCGGCACTGCATTATATTGGTGGTGGATACGCAGCGAACGCCGCCGCATTGAAATAGAACTTGAGGAGCGAAGCGCCCAACTCGCCGCCGAAGCGCAGAGGACGGAGGAGGCTCTGAAATGCTCGCAACTCAAATTCCACCTGGCGGGCATGGTGACAGACAGTTTGCTCTCGCTGAAAACGACCCTCGACAAAAAGTATCAGGCATTGAAGTCGTATATCGGCAACCTTGCCCAATGGCAGAAGGAGGAGCAGGAGGCCTCGGCCGTGACGGAGCCTTTGGCACAGAATCCCTTTATCCCCCTGCTCAGCAATGGCGTGCTCGACAATTATTTCAACGGGCACGCAGAGCAGATTACGGGGCAGATGCACCTGTATGAGTATTTCAACGATTTCGTAAGCCAAATGAGCAGAAGCCAAGTTTACTTGGATTATGCCATGGCGAGAATTTTCGCGCAAACGAGCGCAGAGCCGAACTTGTTCGGACTATGCCGAGTGAAGCCGAAAATGTCAAAAGAAAATCGCACTTTTAAGAACAATTATAAACTCGACGACGAGTCCATCGTTGCTTTCAAACGGCAACTCAAAGAAAATATTTTGCAGCATGTCTCAGCCGCGCTTTCCGACTTCACGGTGTTCCGCCACGTGTTCCGCTCTATGGACTATCCCTTCCTTGACAAAGAATACGCTTCGGCCGAACGCCTTCTGCCATTGCTCGACAAGAAGAGCGAACCGTTCTGCCAACTCCGCAGCAATGCCACCACGCGCCCCCAGGCGCATTTCCTGTTTGTCAGGACCGATGCGGCGGAACGGGCGGCCTGGCAATACGAATATCCCAGGCATTTCAGCACGCGCCCTATCTCCGACGACATCCTTTCTGCCTTCAAGATGCTGGCCATAAGGCTGCAACCCCTGGCCACAAACGAGATACTGCTGGAAGACATGTTATAGAACCAATTTATTTTTACGACAACTTAGACAACAAATGTCGTGCAAACGAGAGCAATTGAGCTTGCTCAAATTGCCGAGTGCAGCCGACATTATGAAAAAGACAACTCCGAGTCTGACAATTTACGCTTAATATGACGACAACATAGACAACTGGGCGTATTTTATACGCCCGCCTCGCATGCAGAAAGACAACTGAAAGTTGTCAGAAGTTGTCCCTGTTGTCGTCATATTAAAATGGCAGCACAGAAAAAAAGTTGTCAAGAGTTGTCTAAGTTGTCGTAAAAAAAACGAATGATTTCGTAAGCCAAATGAGCAGAAGCCAAGTTTACTTGGATTATGCCATGGCGAGCAATTTTCGTGCAAGCGAGAGCAATAGAGTTTGCTCTAATTGCCGAGCGCAGCCGAAAATGTCATAGAAATCGCACTTTTAAGAACTTGTTCGGGAACGGGCGTTTTGCAAAACGCCCCTACTGCCGAGTGCAGCCGAAAATCTCAAAGAAAAACGAGTAGACGAGACAGATTTGTCTTGCAAATTATATTTTATATGGTAACTTGTCTTGTTTACTTGTTTACTTGTCTACTTGTTTACTAAATTTTTCGATTGGCGCAGCAACTTGCAAGATACGTCGAGCGGCAAGCCCCGTTTAAGGACTTACCGCTCGCTATATATATGTATAATATGTATGCCGCCGTTACTTGGCCGGTTCCCATTTGCAGCGCACGGGCGAAACGATTGCGCCCTCTTCTTTCAGCTGCTTCATGGCTTTGTCGACTTCCTTGCGGTCAAGGCCGCTAAGTTCGGCGATTTTGCCGGCGTTCAAAGGTGCGCCGGCCTGCTTCATGGTTTCGAGTACTTTTGCTTTTGTTTCCATAATGAAATTGTGATTATTGGTTGATTGATATAAAGAGAATTGCTTTTATGAGGATGGGAAATGATTGGCGGAGAGAGGAAGCGCGGGGAAAGTCAGCCTTCAATCATCTGTAAAAATTCTTCTTCCGTTTTAAGCGGAACGCCGAGTTTCGATGCTTTTTCGAGTTTCGAGGGTCCCATATTTTCGCCGGCGAGAATGAAGGAGGTTTTCTTGGAAATGCTGCCTACGTTCTTGCCGCCGTGGGCTTCGATGAGGGCTTTGTATTCCTCGCGCGAATGGCGGGCAAAGGTGCCGCTTATCACGATGCTCATGCCTTCCAGTGCTGTTGACTGCAAGGCAGTCTGCTCTGCCTCCATGCGCACGCCGGCCTCGGCGAGCCGCGCCACGAAGGCAAGGTTGCGCTCGTCGGCAAAATAGCGCACCACGCTCTCTGCAATGGCCTGCCCCACCCCTTCGGTCTGCATGAGGTCGTCGAGCGATGCCGCGCGGAGGGCGTCCAAAGAGCCGAAGCGGCGGGCAAGCGTCTTGGCCACCACTTTGCCCACGAACCTGATGCCGAGGGCGAACAGCACGCGCTCGAACGGCACGTCCAACGAACGGCGTATGCCGGCTATTACTTTTTCGGCGGAGCGGCGGCGCGAACCGTCGTTGCCCATTAGTTGCTCGACGGTGAGGCTGTAAAGGTCGGCGGCATCGCGGATAAGGCCTCGCTCAAAGTAGTCGTCCACCGTTTCCGGCCCTACGGAATCGATATTCATCGCCTCGCGGCTGATGAAATGCTCTATGCGCCCTTTGATTTGCGGCGGGCAGGCCGTGTCGTTGGGGCAATAGTGCGCCGCCTCGCCTTCGTAGCGCACAAGCGTTGCGCCGCACTCGGGACAAGTCTTGACAAATTGCACGGCAGCCCCCCGATGGGCGGCACTGTCCGGCGCCGCAACGTCTGCCACGCCCACTATCTGCGGAATGATTTCGCCCGCCTTTTCCACGCGCACCATGTCGCCGATGTGGAGGTCGAGCTGGCGGATGATGTCTGCGTTGTGCAACGAGGCGCGCCGCACGGTGGTGCCGGCAAGCAGCACGGGCTCCATGTTCGCCACCGGCGTGACGGCACCTGTGCGCCCCACTTGGAACGTCACGTCGAGCAGGCGCGTCACGGCTTGCTCGGCCTGAAACTTATAGGCAATGGCCCAACGCGGATTTTTCGCCGTGTAGCCCAATCGCTGCTGCTGGCGCAGGTCGTTCACTTTGAGCACAATGCCGTCGGTGGCAAAGGGCAGGGAGTGGCGAGCCTCGTCCCAATGGTCTATATAGTCGTAAATGTCTTGCAGCGAATGTGCCAGCTTGGCCGTAGGCGACACGTTGAAGCCCCAGCCTGCTGCCTGCTGCATGCGCTCGTAGTGGGTCTGGGTTGTGAGCGCGTCGCCCAATAAATAATATAGGTAGGCATCGAGGCGGCGCTGCGCCACGGCTGCCGACTTCTTGCTCTTGAGCGTGCCGGAAGCGGCGTTGCGCGGATTAGCGAAGAGGGGTTCTTCACGCCTTTCGCGCTCAGCGTTGAGCCTTTCGAAGCTCTCCCACGGCATCAGCACCTCGCCGCGAATTTCAAACTCATCGGGATAGTCTAATCCCTCGGGCAAAACAAGGGGCACGGTGCGAATGGTGCGCACATTGGCGGTAACGTCGTCGCCCTGCACGCCGTCGCCGCGCGTGGCGGCGCGCACGAGCCTGCCGTGCTCATAGGTGAGCGAGATGCTCAGGCCGTCGAACTTCAATTCGCAGCAGATGTCGAACGGCTCGCCGCCCAAGCCTTCCGCCACGCGGTCGTAGAAGGCCTGAACGTCGCCGCGCGAATAGGTATTGCCCAGCGAGAGCATGGGACGCTTGTGCGTCACCGGCTCGAAATCGTTGGAGCGATCGCTGCCCACGCGCTGCGTCGGCGAGTTGGGGTCGCTCATCTCGGGATGCCGCTCTTCGAGTTCCTCCAATTCGTGCATCATGTCGTCGAATTGGCGGTCGGAAATCTCGGGCGCGTTGCGCACATAATAATTATAATTATGTCGGTTCAGCTCTTTGCGCAGAAAGAGGATGCGTTCGGCATCGTTGGGTGTGGCAAATAAGTTCATAGTATGACTCAGGGAGTTAAAGCACCGCCGCAATCTTTTTGATGCTCTTTAATTTATCAAGAAACGACTTATCGCGCTTTGCCATTTGCATATCATAGTCTGCCTGTAAACCGGTCAGCACATAGGCAGGCAAGGAAAGCGCAGCCTCGCAAAGCAAGGCAAACTTAGTGTTGACGGCGCGCTTGCCATTGATAATATCGTTGAGCACGGTGTAAGACACGCCCATTTCCGCAGCCAGTTGCCGTTGCGAAATATGCCGATACTCTATCTCGTCTTTAATCAGTTCGCCGGGATGGGTCGGTTCAAAAGGCTCTATATTATTGGCAATCATTTTAGGGTCTACGCCAGGAAGTTCTATCATGATGCGGCTATTTATAATGGTTAGACAAATCTTGTATTTTGCAAATTGTTATCTTGGGTTCGCCTTGCTCCTCTACGGCAAACTCAATGCGATACTGGTCGTTGACACGTATTGACGAAACGCCGGCCTTATCTCCAACCAATACTTCATAATGCAACGCAGGCCACAAAAACAAATCTTCGTTGTTTTTTTTACGACAACTTAGACAACTTTTGACAACTTATTTCGAGATTTTCGGCTGTGCAACCGTTTTAATGTGACGACAACTGGGACAACTTTTGACAACTTTCAGTTGTCTTCCTGCGCTGCGAGCGGGCGTATAAAATACGCCCCGTTGTCTATGTTGTCGTCATATTAAGCGCAAATTGTCAGACTCGGAGTTGTCTTTTGTTGTCTATGTTGTCGTAAAAATAAAATCATTAGTTTTCCCTTTTACCTCCGCATCAGATACGCGAAGTAGCAGAGTTTATACAGGTGGAATATCTTTAACGAGGGGTGGCGGCCGAGCAGGTTGCCGCGCATCATGCCGCCAAACAGGCGATAGGCCACGGACGGCAGCCAATCCATGCCTTTCTTCTTCAACTCATAATAATAGAGCGCGGCACCGGGCAGTTCGTCCAGTTTGGGCGCGATGGTCGTGAGGGTGCGCATGGCGGCCTCCGTTTTTTTCAAGAAAATCTCGTTGCTGTCGATGCCCGTGTGCAGGATAGGCACGTCGGTGTGGTAGATACTGACGTAGCGGCGGCGCAGTTCCTGGCCAAACAGTACGTCTTCGTAGCCATACTCCGTGCAACATTCGTCAAACCGCAGGTCGCCGAGCGCGGCGCGGCGCATCAGCAGGCAGTATGTGGCCACAGAGGAAAACGGGCGTGCGTTGCGGTATTCCGCTGTGCGCTTCGGCTCTGTAGCTTTCTCGTATCGGCAGCGCAATTCGCTGCCCTCAGGCTCGCCAAGAGGATTGACAAGGCGGGCACAGACCACGTCGGCCTTATTGCGCTCCGCCCATATATCTCGCACGAAATCGGAGGTACGCGGCAGCATGTCGCTGTCTAAAATGAGCAGATAGGGCATACGCGCCGCCTCCATCAGGGCATTGCGCATCCGCGCCCGGCCGCCGTTGACGGGCAACTCCAAAAGTTGCGCCCCGACATGGGCCGCCGTGTCGCGCACGGCACACAGCGACTTTACGTCCGTAGAACCGTCGTCGCCCACAATAATCTCGTAGTCGAAAGGTCCGTCAGCCCCGCCGGCAGCCTGCCTAAGCGCCAGGCATTGCTCTGCAAGGGCGTAAAGCAATTCCGAACAGTCGTAATTATAATTGGGAATGAGAATGGAAAGCATGTGGAAAAGAAAATTCTTATGCAAACATACGGAAAAAGCACAAAACGAAGCAGTTTTTCTGACCTAAAATACGCTTTTCTTATGAGAAAATACAAGTTTATCGGTATAAACATTTGATTATCTGATAAAAAGTCGTAAATTTGCAACGTCTTGCGAAAAAGAGTAAGACTAATAGGTATTATTTTAATTCACTAACGACGTTATGTTACAGGAAAAAGTAGGCGAAATCGCCGGTAAAATTTGGACCGCCCTCAATGAAAACGGCGCCATGACAGGTAAAGATTTGAAGAAGGCCACTAAGGTGAAGTGCGACAAGGACTTGTACCTCGGTCTTGGCTGGTTGCTCCGCGAAGACAAAATCGCTACGAGCGAGGCTGAAAAGGACATCAACATCGAGTTGAAGTAAATCAGGCTTGACTTAAAAGCCGACAACAGAAATTTTCAAGAGGCTATGCCGCGCGGCATAGCCTCTTATTTTATATCTGACATGCAAATAAAATATAAGCAATAAAAACAAAACTGCTTGACCAAATAGAAGGTCAAGCAGTATAAGGACAAGGTTTTGACGCAACGTCCGACACTAAGTTCCCAAATTGCGTTTTAGAAATAAAAAAGCCATTGAAAATTTTAGCAAAGTACTAATTTTCAATGGCTTTATTTGTTTTGTCGGGGTGAAAGGATTCGAACCTTCGACCCCCTGCTCCCAAAGCAGGTGCGCTAACCGGACTGCGCTACACCCCGTGCAAATGGCGTTTTGCTCTTTTGCAAGTGCAAAGATAAGGTTTTTTATTGGATATATGCGGGGCGGAAGGGCGATTTTTGGCAATAAGTCAACTAATAATTTGGAAGCGGGCGAATTTTACCAAGAGTTTCTTGTCGCCAGATGCCTCGAAATGGACGTGTATCTTGGTGCTGTCGCCCACCCCGTCGATGCCCACCACTGTGCCGCGCCCGAAACGCTCGTGCACAATGACGCTGCCGGGTTTCACGCCGCCTGCAGTTTGTGCTACCGGGGTTGAAGGCGCAGGACTTTGCTGTGCCGGGCGGCTGCCCAAAGGTGTAAAGCGCGATTTGGGGAAAGACGGTTGTGGCGAGGCTTTTGGGCGGTATCGCGCCGCAAAGTCATTTGTGCCGCCAAACAGGGAGGCTGTGGTGCGGGAAATGCCAGAACGCGAATCGGTACGTTCTATGTAACGCGGATCCACTTCATCGAGGAACGGACTCGGGTTGGCCATTTCCATATGCCCGTAAACGTAGCGGTTGGCAGCGTGGGTCAATATACAGTATTTGCGGGCGCGGGTCAGGGCTACGTAAAAAAGGCGTCGCTCCTCTTCCATCTCTTTGGGATAAAGGCGGGCAGAGGAAGAAGGAAAAAGGTCGTCCTCCATACCAGTGATGAATACGGCATCAAATTCCAGTCCCTTTGAAGCATGTATGGTCATGAGGTTGATGTGCGCCGCGTCGGCATCGCTTTCCTCGTCGGTCGTGGTAAGGAGCGACACGTACGACATAAAGTCCATCAGGCGCAGCGTGCCGCCTTCGGTTTGCTGCACTTCGAGTTCCTTACTGTAAACGGAACTAAGGAATTCGTTGATGTTGTCCTTTGCCGCCTGTCCTTCGGGACTCTTATCAGCTGCAAACATGGCGGTCATGCCGGATTGTTCGAGTATTTGTACCGTGAGTTGATAGGCGCTCGCCTCCGAAATCTTCTCTCTGAAAGAGGCGATGAGGTCGCGAAAGTCCAGCAGTTTCTTCATCGCCGCATTGGAAAGGGAGGGAATGCCCGCCGTGCCGTTCAACGCCTGCCACAGGCTGCTGCGCAGTTCTATGGCATGGGCGCGCAGGCGGTTGATAGTCGTGGCGCCGATGCCCCTTGCCGGGAGATTGACCACACGGAGAAAGGCTTCGTCGTCGTCGGGATTGCACACAAGGCTCAGGTACGCCAACACGTCCTTGATTTCCTTGCGGCCGTAAAACGACATGCCGCCATATATTTTATATGGTATGCCGTTTCGGCGGCAGGCTTCTTCCAACGAACGGCTCTGCGCATTGGTGCGGTAGAGAATCGCCGCTTCGGGATAGTCCACGTGTTCGCGGAAATGCAGCCGCTCCACTTCTTGCAGCACGAGGCGTGCCTCGTCCTTGTCGGAGTCTGCCTTGATGAGTTTTATTTTATTGCCCTCGCCGGGAGCGGCAGCGTAGACTTGTTTGAAAATCTGCTCGCGATTGTGGCGTATCACGCTGTTGGCGGCTTCCACGATGGTGCTGGTTGAACGGTAGTTGCATTCCAGCTTCACGGTGTGCGCCTTTGGATAATGTTTCGTGAAGTTGAGGATGCCCGTGATGTCAGCCCCGCGAAATCCGTATATGCTTTGCGCATCGTCGCCCACTACACAGATGCGCGACTCGGGCGTGGTGAGCAGGCGGAGTATTTGCAGCTGCGCCATATTCGTGTCCTGATACTCGTCCACAAGGATACGCGAAAACCGCTCACGGTATTTGTTGCGCACCTCTTCGTTTTGAAAAAGCAGGCGGTGGGTGAAAAGCAAAATGTCGTCGAAATCGAGTGCATTGGCCACGCGCAGGCGGTCTTGATACATCTGGTAAATGCGCCACAGCTCGCCCACTCCGTTGCGGCGGTCGCGGTCGAGGTTGTCTTTGTCGGCGGCATAGTCTGCGGGCAACTGCAAAAGATTTTTGGCTTTCGATATGCGCCCGGCGATGGCAGAGGCTTTGTATGCCTTGTCGTCGAGGCCAAGGTCTTTCACGATTTTCTTGATGGCACTCAGCGTGTTGCTCGAGTCGTATATCGTGAAATCGTGCGGAATGCCCACGGCCTCGCTTTCTATGCGCAAGATACGGCTGAACAGGCTGTGGAACGTGCCGCTCCACACGGCATTTGCACTTTTGGCATCGCAGATAGCGGCAATACGCCCATTCATTTCCCGTGCCGCCTTATTGGTGAAAGTCAGGGCGAGAATGCGCCATGGTTCCACGCCGTTGGCAATGAGCCAAGCAATCTTATAGGTCAGCACGCGCGTCTTGCCCGAACCGGCTCCAGCCACTACGAGTGAGGGACCGTCGTCGTAGCAAACGGCCTCGAATTGCTTTTCATTCAGTTCCGCGCGGAATTTTTCTTGCAAAGAAAGTGTCATTGGATATTTTTTATAGTAGACGAGTGGACAAGTAAACGAGTAGACGAGACAGAGATGTGTTTTAGTAAACCAGTAGACAAGTAAAGGAGTATACTTGTTTACTAAACTCGCATTGTCTTAGTTTTACAAATCTCCCATTTCCTGCTGCATAGCCTTACGGTCGTGCACGATTTTCTTTTTATAGAAATCCACCTCCTTGCATTTCTCTTCAAACTGCGCGGCAAGATTGGCATCGTTGGGATTTTGGCGTACGAGGCTATCGAGTTTTACAAGTTGTTGTTGCGCGTCTGCGCAGTCAATTGAGTCCATGAGCAAGATGCCCTGCCTGCGCCCTGTGAGGGCGAGATAGCAGTCCTTGCGCATTTGTTCAATGCTTAGACGAGCTGCAGCGAAGTCGTTTTGCGCCAACGATTTACGCGCATCGGCAAGAAAGCCTTGCGCACGCTGTTCCATTTCCATGCGCTTTTCGCTTTGTGCCTCTCCTTTCTTGTTATCCTTACAAGCGGTCAGCCCGCACATCGCGAAGCACAGGGCGCAGGCGAGCGTTTTCAAAATTATCCGTGTCATATATTATATATTGTATAATCTCTTGCAAAATTAACGCTTTTCTCCTATTAAGGCCGTCTGCATACTTGAAAATTGCGCTTTGACCTTGACTTTATGAATTTAATTTCTGTGGAATTAGAGCGGCATTGCACAAAATGACTTGACATTTACTGAAATGATTGACGCGCATATAAGATCGCAGCGATTATCTCCGAGAAAGTTTTTACTATCTCGGAGATATTTTTTGCTGTCAGCAGGATATTTTTTACTATCTTATAAGAAATTTTTTGTTACAAACTTTGTAACACGTATTACAAAGTTTGTAACATGTGTTAGCAAGTTTGTAACGCTTGTTACAAAGTTTGTAACAAACTTTTTCTTAGCATATACTGAAAAATAGCAAGGAGAAAGGAAAAATTTTCACGGGACTCGTAAGATTTGTCTCGGGGATAATTTGGGCGATGTGCCTGAAAGCAGCGGCGATGATTAGAAGAAATTGCATTATTTCGCGCTTTTCTTATATGATAAAAAGGAATTTGGAGCGTGTTTTAGGGAAAATTAAATATAAGAAAGGGCGAAAAGGAGTAATTTTGCAGGTAATTATGCGAGGCATATAGGAAGGCCCCGCAAGACAGTGGGATAATCAAACTATACAATATTGTAATAATGACTGAAACAACCGACATCAGAGAACTGAACGCCCTGATAGAACGCGAAACGGGCTTCGTCAGCGAACTCACCGACGGCATGGCACGCACCGTGGTGGGACAGAAACACCTCGTGCGCTCACTGCTCATCGCCATGCTGGCCGACGGACATATCCTGCTTGAAGGTATGCCGGGACTTGCCAAAACACTGGCTATCAAGACGCTGTCGAAACTTGTTGAAGGAAAGTTTAGCCGCGTGCAGTTTACGCCCGACCTCTTGCCCGCCGACGTAATCGGCACGCTTATTTACAGCCAGCGCACGGAGCAGTTCAACGTGAAGCACGGCCCGATCTTTGCGAATTTCGTGCTTGCCGACGAAATCAACCGCGCCCCGGCAAAGGTGCAGAGCGCATTGCTCGAAGCCATGCAGGAGCATCAGGTGACCATCGGCGAAGAAACGTTCCGCCTGCCCGAACCCTTCCTCGTGCTCGCCACGCAAAACCCCATCGAACAGGAAGGTACGTACGAATTGCCCGAAGCTCAGGTGGACCGTTTCATGATGAAGGTCATCGTGGACTATCCCACTCAGGAGGAAGAAGCACGCATCGTGCGCGCCCACCTCAACGGCGCCATTGCCAACGAGGTGCAGCCCGTCACCGATGCCTCGCGCATTCTCGATGCCCGGACCTACGTGAAGCGCGTGTATGTGGACGAACGCATTGAGCGTTACATCACCGACCTTGTGCAGGCCACGCGCTCGCCGGAACGCTACGGGCTGAAAGACATCAAGCCTTACATCGGTTTCGGCGGTTCTCCGCGTGCCTCCATCAACCTTGCGCTCGCCGCCCGCGCCTGCGCCTTTATCCGCCGCCGCGGCTACGTGATTCCCGAAGACGTGCGCGAAGTGGTGTTCGACGTGCTGCGCCACCGCATCGGGCTTACCTATGAAGCCGAAGCCGCAGAAGTCAAAGCCGACGACCTCATCGCACAGATTTTGAGCAAGGTGGAAGTGCCTTAAAAATGATGGCGTAGCAAACTCCTACCCTGACACATCCTTTTTTCGCTTGATTCGTGCCTGTTATCGGGAACAAATACTAAGTGCCTGGAAGGCACTACAGAGCGAAGCGATGGTAACCGGGGACGAAGTCCTCGGTAAAAACTATTGAGAACGATGTGCCTGGAAGGCACTACGCCAAAGGACAGTGCATCGCCGCAGGCGTACTGCCTTCCAGGCAGATATCCACTTACCGGCTCTATCCGAGGACTTCGTCCCCGGTTATCAAAAAGCTTCGCTTTTGTAGTGCCTTCCAGGCACTTAACACCATCCCCAATAAATCCAAGAACGTCTACAATAGACTTTTCATCCTCATGGAAACCACTGAACTGTTGCGCAAGGTGCGGCGGATTGAAATCAAGACGCGCGCGCTGACCAACAATATCTTTGCCGGCGAGTACCACTCGGCGTTCAAAGGGCGCGGTATGTCGTTTGCCGAAGTGCGCGAATACCAGCCCGGCGACGACGTGCGCGACATCGACTGGAACGTGACGGCGCGACTCAACCGCCCGCACGTAAAGGTGTTTGAGGAAGAGCGCGAACTCACGGTGATGCTGCTTGTGGACGTGTCGCGCAGCAGCGATTTCGGTACGAAGGAGCGCACCCAGCGCGAACTTTCTGCAGAGATTGCCGCCACCATCGCCTTTTCTGCCATGCAGAACAACGATAAGGTGGGCGTGCTCTTCTTTACCGACCGCCCCGAACGCTTCATTCCGCCCAAGAAAGGGCGCGGACATATCCTTTACATCATTCGCGAACTCCTCGACTTCGAGCCGCAAGGCAACCGCACGGACATCGGTGCGGCTGTGGAGTATCTCACACGCGTGATGACCAAGCGTTGCATCTCGTTCCTCATCAGCGACTTCATCGACCGCAGCGACTATTCGCGCCCCATGATGATAGCAGCCCGTAAGCACGACCTCGTGGGCATCCGTGTGGCAGACCGCCGTACCGTGGAACTGCCTGCCGTAGGCCTCATTAAGGTCGAGGACGCAGAGACCGGGCACGAGTGCTACATAGATACCGACAGCCGCCGCGTGCGTGAGCAGTACGCCAAAGGCTGGCGGCAGTTGTGCGAAAGGGGCGACGAGCAAATGCGCCGCTGCGGCGTGGACCACACCACCGTGATGACGGACGAGGACTATGTGCGACCGCTCAAAAAACTATTGGGCGGGAGATAACTGGCAAAAGCATTGATTGAGGCGGGCTGTAAGCCCAATTGTTGCCCACAGCCCAGGGCAACGCCCTGTGGAAAGCGTACGCCGCGATCAATACATTCGGCATTTTTGTGCCGTCGGCGCAAAAATGCCACGCGCCAAAGCGCGTAACCCGCAATGCAGCGGGGCGTTGCCCCTCATAAAGGAGGCTGCTCTTACAGAGCGGGACACTTTTATCAATACCTCACCGTCCACCCAGGGCGCTGCCCTGGGCTATGCGCAACAACTGGGCTTTCAGCCCGCCACAATTACTTGCCAATGAAATGCAAACGGGATAAAACCATCAGGGTTTCATTTCTATATAGAAATATGATGCATCGACTATACACATATATATATATTCTGTGCCTGACGCTCGGCATCGCTTTGCCGAACGCCGCCGGCGCACAAATCACCGTGGAGGCACGCCTCGACAGCACGAATATCCTCATCGGCCAACAGGTGATGCTGCGTGCCAAGGTGAAAGCCGCGAAAGGCAGCCGCGTGGACTTCCGCCACTTCGCCCCGGGCGACACGCTCACGCGCGGCGTGGAGGTGATTGCCTCGGGCGAGCCCGACACCGTGTACGAAGCGGGCGGCGCGCGCATGGTGCTCACCAAGCCCTATGCCATAACCTCTTTCGACTCCGCCCTGTATCGCCTGCCGCCTGTTGAGGTTACGGTGGACGGCAAAACCTATCGCTCCGCCACGCCCTTGGCTTTGAAAGTGAATACCGTGCGGGTGGACACCACGCACACCGACCAATACACCGGCCCGCACGCGCCCGTTGCGCCGCCCTTTGAGTGGAACGCACGCCTGCTGGGCGAAAGCGCCGCGATGCTGCTTCTGCTGGTTGCCGTTATGTGGCTCGCCGTCAGGCTCTCCGACAGCCGCCCGTTGGTGCGCCGCGTGGTAATCTATCCCCCCGCCCCGCCCCACGAAACCGCGCTTACCGACATCACGCGCCTCAAAGACGCTAAGGAGGAAGCCAAGGCCTATTACATGAAACTCACCGATACGCTGCGCACTTACCTGCAAGGCCGCTACGGCTTCAATGCCCGCGAGATGACAACGGGCGAAATTCTCGATGCCCTCCACGGTTTGCAGGACGATGAGCAGGCCCGCGCCGAGTTGCAGGAAATTCTCGGCACCGCCGACCTCGTGAAGTTCGCCCGTTACGAAGTAGGACTCTCCGAACAAGAGCGCAGCCTGATGCAGGCCGTGAATTTCGTGAACGAAACGAAGTATGTGCCCGCCGAAAAACCGCAGCCTAAAATCGTGTACGAAGAGGTGGACGGCAGCAGGCAAAACATGATACGCCATCTGCTCACTGCCGCGCTCACCCTCTGCACCGCCGCGCTCCTCGCCGCCTCGGCCTACGCGCTATATGATTTCTACAACTGTTTCTTATAATCATCTGTAATACAACAATCCTGGTAAACAAGTTTACAAGTAGACGAGTAGACAAGACAAGTATGTCTTGCTTACGATATTTCTATGAGAAACTTGTCTCGTTTACTCGTTTACTTTGTGATTTTCGGCTGCACTCGGCAATATGAGCAAGCTCTATTGCGCTCGCTTGCACGAAAATTTCCTCGTCTACTCGTAACTCAATAAATACAACATAAGAGATGACTTTTGCAAATCCGCTTTGCCTGCTGTTACTCTTGCTCCTCATACCTTACGTGTTGTGGCACTTCCTGCTGCAACGCGGGCACGAGCCGACGCTGCGCCTCGCCTCCACCGATAGCCTGCGCCAGATGCCCGGCACACTGCGCACCAGGCTCATTCACCTGCCTTTTCTCCTACGCATCATCAGTTTCTCGCTCTTGGTCATCGTGCTGGCGCGCCCGCAAACGTCGAACGCCCTGCGCAGCAGCGAGACCGAAGGCATCGACATCATGATGGCGATGGACATCTCCACGAGCATGATGGCGCAAGACGTTAGGCCCAATCGCCTCACCGTGGCAAAGGACGTGGCATACGACTTCATTTCCAACCGCCCGAACGACAACATCGGACTCATGCTCTTCGGCGGCGAGGCTTTCTCGCAATGCCCCCTCACGACCGACCACAAAACGCTGCTCGGCATGTTCCGCAGCGTCACCTGCGACTGGCAGGCGCAGGGCATCATTGCCCCGGGCACTGCCATCGGCATGGGCATCGCCTCGTCCGTAGCCCATCTCGAGCGCAGTAAGGCAAAGAGCAAGGTCGTTATTCTCCTGACCGACGGCGAGAACAACGCCGGCGACATCTCACCGCTCACTGCCGCCGACATCGCCAAGAAATGCGGTGTGCGCGTTTACACGATTTTGCTCGGCGTGGACGGCAGCAAGCAAAAAGTACCCGTGGCACAGTTGCCCGACGGCGAGGTGTACCAAGCCTCGGTGGAGACGCACAACTCTCCCGCCACGTTGCAGGAGATTGCGCAGACCACGGGCGGCGTGTTCTATCAGGCCAGCACGAAGAAAGGCCTGCAAGAGATTTACCAGAACATCGACCGCCTCGAAAAGACCAAACTCCGCGTGCAAAACTACGACCGCCGCTATGAAGCCTATGCGCCGTTTGCCATCGGCGCGTGCGTCGCCCTTTTGCTCGAACTCCTGCTCGGCATCACGTGGTTCAGGAGAATGCCGTAAGGGGTATAGAATAAGTCTGCTGGGAGTTATAAAAATTTCAGGCCTCACGAGTAGGGGCGTTTTGCAAAACGCCCACCGTGTGCGCCGAAAGGCATAAACAATAACGCAAACCATTAACCGGGCGTTTTGCAAAACGCCCCTACTTTCCTACCAAAGGAACCAATCAACGCGTAATAACAATATTTTCCAGGCGCACCGATGCGCCCCGAACAGCAAACAAACAATATGTTCCGCTTTCAAAATCCTGAATATTTCTACCTGATGGGCATTTTGCCCGCCATGGTACTCATATATATATGGAGCGCGTGGCGCGCCAACCGCCGCAGCCGCCTTTTCGGCGACAAAGAGTTGGTGGAAAGAATGACCAAAAACCGCTCCCGCGTCCGCCCGCACATCAAGTTCGGATTGCTCCTGCTCGCCCTCGCTGCCATCATCACCGCCCTCGCACGCCCGCAACTCGGACTTAGCAAGGAGACGGAAGAGAAAAACGGCATAGAGGTGGCGGTGATGCTCGACGTGTCCAACTCCATGCTGGCACGCGACGTCAGCCCCAACCGCCTCGAAAGGGCAAAGATGCTCGTGTCGAACCTCGTGGATAAGATGCAAAACGATAAGGTGGCCTTCGGCATCTTTGCCGGCGAGGCTTATCCCCAACTGCCCATCACGCAAGACTACGCTTCCGTGAAAATGCTGCTCAATGCGCTCAACACGGACGCGGTGACCCTGCAAGGCACCAACATAGCCGCCGCCATCGAACTGGCTTCGCGCAGCTTCACCGACAACAAGCAGGTGGGCAAGGCTATCCTGCTCATCACCGACGGCGAAGGGCACGAAGGCGGCGCGGAAGAGGCGGCGAAACAGGCGGCAAAGGACGGGCGCAAGGTTTACGTGCTCGGCATCGGCAGCGCCTCGGGCACGGAAATCCCTACGCCGGAGGGCTACATGACCGACCGCGACGGCAACGTGGTGCGCACCGCGCTCAACGAGCAGATGTGCCGCGAAGTGGCGAAAGCCGGCGACGGCGTTTATATCCACATCGACGATTCGAACATTGCGCAGAATCAACTCGCGGCAGAACTCGACCAACTGCAAAAAGTGTCGTCATCGACGAGTTATGACACCTACGACGAGCAGTTTCGCGCCTTTGCCCTCATCGCGCTCCTGATTTTAGTCATCGAGTTCTACATCTTTGAGGCGCAGAACCCGTTTTACAACCGTTTCAAACTCTTCAAAAAGCAATGACACGCCTTTTTTATATTCTCTTTGTGCTGCTCTTTGCCGCCGGCGTCCCCGATGCCGCCGCGCAGACGCAGCAGTGGAAACTCATGCACCAAGGCAACCGCGCCTTCCGCAACAATAAGTTCGACGATGCCGCCGACTATTACCGCGCTGCCCTGAAAACGAACCCGAAAGACGCGCGGGCGCATTTCAATCTCGGCGACACGTATCTGGCGAAAGGCGACATGAAGGCCGCTATGGCGGAATACGACTCCGTGGTCAGCCTTGAAAAAAATGCTGTGGTAAAGGGCATGGCGTTCCACAATAGGGGCTATATCTATCAAAAGCAGGCCGGCACGAATGCCAAGGAGAAACAGCAACTTTTGCGCAAGGCCATCGAGGAATATAAGAACGCCCTGCGCCTGCGTCCCAACGACGACGGCACGCGCTATAACCTCGCCCTGTGCCAAAAGCAACTCCGCGACGAGCAGAACAAGCAAAACCAACAGCAGCAACAACAAAAGCAGCAGCAACAGCAGCAAAGCAAGGAAGAACAAAAGGATCAGAAACAGGACGACCCAAAGTCGCCCCAGCAGCAACAGGACAATAAGCAGGAACAGAAAGACCCTGCCACCGAACAATATCTCAACCTCTCGCGCCAGGCAGAAAAGCGCGCTTTGGAAAAGATCAAGAACGGCCAGCCCGTGCATCGCGGCCTCGATAAGAATTGGTAAAACTGCGCCCTAAAAGCAACTCAACAATATGAACAAGCGACTACTCGCCTTAACCCTCACAATGTCACTTGCCTGCGCAGCCATTGCGCAGAGTTTCGAAGCCCAGGTAGAGAACCTCGGCAAATACTTTCGCCTAAGTTTTACCGTGTCGTCGAAAGATGCGGAACATTTCACGCCGCCCTCGCTCGCAGATTTTGAAATATTGAGCGGACCGGCGCAGTCGTCGTACAGCAGCGTGCAGTTCGTCAACGGAAAAGTATCGCACAGCGAGTCCCTCAGTTTCACCTATATCATACGCCCCAAGAAAAGCGGGCAAATCACCATCGGCCCGGCTTCCGTTTCGGTGAACGGCAAGACGCTGCGTTCCAACTCCGTGAGCCTCACCGCTACGGCGGCCTCCCAATCCTCCGGCGGCAGGAGCGGCAAAAACCAAGGCGGCGGCATGGTTGAGTCGTCGGGCGTGCAGCAAAGCGGAACGCCCGTGACGCAGCGCGACCTCTTTATCGACGTCACGCCCACACGTACCACCGTTTACGAACAAGAAGCAGTGCTCCTCACCTACCGCATTCACGTGCGCCTCGGTGTGGGCTTGGCCAACACGACCCTCACGCGCCGCCCGGATTTCAAGAACCTCATTTCGCAGGAAATACCAATCCCCGGCAACGAGATACAGATGAGCATGGAGCATCTCAACGGTGCGACCTACCGCACGGGGACAATTTTGCAGTATCTCGTATTCCCGCAGAAAGCCGGTGCGCTCACCATTCCCGGCTTGTCGTTCGACTGCACCGTTATCCAGCAGGACAATTCACTCGACTTCGCAGACGCGTTTTTCAATGGCGGAGGCAGCATCGGCGTTCAGGTACAACGCAGCGTCAAGCCCCTGACACTGACCGTAAAGGAACTGCCCAAGCCGAAACCAACCGCATTCTCGGGCGGCGTGGGACGCTTCAGCGTGAAAGGCGAACTGCTTTCGCCGGAACTGCGCACCAACGAACCTTGCACGTACCGCATCACAGTGGAAGGCACGGGCAACATGAAACTCATTGCCACGCCGAGCGTCACCTTCCCCAAGGATTTCGACATTTACGATCCCAAGACAGAGGAACAGACTGAAGCAACTTCCGAAGGACTGAAAGGCAAACTGACGTTCGACTATACCTTCGTGCCGCACAACAAAGGCGACTACGAAATCCCCGCCGTGGACTTCATTTATTTCTCGCCCGAGGAAAACCGCTACGTAACGCTTTCCACAAAACCGACCAAACTCCACGTGCTCCAAGGCACGCGCTCCGCAGAAGATGCCGAGCGGGAAATGGAACTGCGCAATAGCGACATACGACCCATCATCGCGGAAGCCGATGCGCAGTCGGAGAGCGTGCTCGCTTGGGGCAGCCTGATATATTGGATCTTAAACCTCCTGCTGGCGTTCATCGCTTTCGTTGCCATTAAAGCCGTGCGCAAATACATGGCAGCCGAGGCCGACACCGTGGGCCGCAAGCGCAGCAAAGCGATCCGCACAGCCCGCAAGCGCATCGACGAGTCACGCAAGCAGTTGCAGGCAGGCGAGGCCGTGCCCGCCATAGGCGCGTTGCGCCAAGCCCTGACCGGCTACGTGGCAGATACGTTCAACCGCCCCGAGGCTGAACTGACAAAAGAAACGATGTCGGAACTGCTGCAAACGAAAGGCATTGCCCAAGACACGATCGAGCGGTTCGCCAAAATGATTGCCGAGTGCGACTTTGCCCGCTATGCACCGCAGGCGCAGGCTGCCACGATGGCGGAGGAACTCTTTGCCGAGGCAGAAAAGATTATGAACAAGTTGGCATAAACCTTAAAGCATCAAAGCATCATGAAACGATATATCCTTCTTTTTTCCTTCCTTACAATTTTCATTGCCGGCTTTGCCCTCAACGCCGACTCGCTTTATCTGCAAAAAGACTATATCGGCGCGATGAAACTCTACGAAGAGCAGTTGAAAGAAACGCCGTCGGCACGCCTTTACTATAATCTCGGCAACTGCCATTACCGCTTGAACAATTACCCGAAAGCAGTGCTCAACTACGAGCGTTGCCTGAAACTCGACCCATCCTGCAAGGACGCGCAGTTTAATCTCGACCTCATTCACACGAAGTTGCCCGACCGCTTTGCGGAGAAGAGCGAAATGTTTTTCGTGCGCTGGTATCAGCAGGAATTGAATGCACATAGTGCCACAGAATGGGGACTTATGGCCTTGCCGGTTTGGGCACTGACGCTCGTGCTCTTTGCCCTTTATCTCTTGCTGCGCAGTCCGTGGCAACGCCGCCTGAGTTTCGCGCTCTTCATCCTTAGCCTGCTCTTCACGCTCACGCTCCACGTATTCGCCGCCGTGCGCAACCATCAGACGAAGACGGAGATACGCGCCGTGCTCATGCAGTCCACCGACACTTACACGCAGCCCGCCCTGACTTCAAAGAAGGACCGCGCCCTGCACGAGGGCACCGCCTTCCGCGTGACGGACACCTACGGAAAAGAATGGCTGCAAGCCGAACTGCCCGACGGTAAAACCGTGTGGCTGCCCGCAGCGAAAGCAGAATATGTCTTTAAGAATGGCAACAAATAAGAATATGCTTACCGCCCGCTTCTCTCCCAACGACCGCATGTGCGACATCATCAGCCAAGAGTTTCACCTTCTGCAGATGATGTGCCGATTCGGCATACCTCTCGGCGTGGGCGAAAAGACGGTGAGCGAGGTGTGCGAGGCGGCAGGCGTGCACACGCCCACTTTCCTCGCGGTGGCCAACTTTATGCGCACGGGAATGGCGGATAGCATCAAGGACGTGTCCGTGAAAGCCTTGGTAGACTACCTTAGCGGCAGCCACGACTACTTTCTGAACTTCCAACTGCCCACTATCCGCCGCAAACTGCTCGAAGCCATAGACTGCTCGGGGCAAGACCACGTGGCACTGCTCATTCTCAAATTCTTTGACGAATACATGGGCGACGTCAGGGCGCACATGACCTTTGAAGACAAAAAAGTGTTCACCTACGTGCGCGGCCTGCTCTCGGGCGTGCGCCCCGACAACTATTCAATATGCCGTTTCTCGAAGAGCCACGTCGGGGTGGACAAGAAACTGCAAGAACTCAAAAACATCATTATTAAATACTACCGCCCGCAAGCCACGGGCACGGACGAGCAGATGAATATGCTGCTCTTCGACATCGTGACCTGCGAGAACGACCTGCGCAAGCACTGCGAACTCGAAGACGCGCTCTTTGTGCCGGCTGTGGAACTGGTGGAAGCCGAAGTGGAACAGCAGCCCGCGAGTGCTCTGCACAAGGCCGGCGAAGACGGAAAGGCAGATGCCGAAGCCTTGTCGGAGCGCGAAAAGGAGATTGTGCATTATGCCGTGTGCGGACTGACGAATAAAGAAATTGCGGCGCGTCTGTTCATATCTTTCAATACTGTACTGACGCACCGCAAAAATATCTCGCGAAAATTAGATATTCACTCGCTCGCCGGCCTTACGATTTACGCCATCGCAAACGGCATCGTGAATATCGACGAAGTGAAGAAATAGCCGTTTTACCTGTGACCCTCTTCTTCTAAAACGGTTATCATCAACCTTATTTCCTCATAACTTATTTCACCGTTCAAGGCATCGTAGATTTCCTTGAACCGCGACTTCGTGCCGTCGGGCAAGCGGTTGATGCAGTCTACGATGCGCTTCTGCCTATCGGGCGAAATGAAGTCGGAAAGCGGCATCAGCCCTTTTGCCACGCACTTGCCGAGATGTCCGAATATGGTGGAAATGGCGAGGCTGCGGGCATCGGCGATTTGCTGCGGCGTGAGGCCGGACTTGTATAGGTTGAGCGTCACCTCCACGGTATCGGGTTTCTTTTCCTTTGGTTTCTTTGGTGCTTTGGCCTTAGGCTCTTTTTTCGCCTTCTCTTTCTTTGTCGATTTTTTGCGCAGGGCTGCCGGCTCCGTGCCGTCGGCGGCGAGCGTGAAACGTGTGCGGGCTTCCTGGTAGACGGACATTTCAAAGCCTTTCTGCACCACAAAACGCATCAACTGCGCTTTAATTTGCAAGAGTTCGTCGAGTTCCTCGCGAATGGCTGCGTATCGCTTTTTCAGTTCCTTGTTTTCCGAGAGCAATACCACGCCGGCGAGTTCCTTGATCAGCGTTTCGAGTTTTTCAGAAAAGTAGTACGCGCCCTTGCGCAGGCGTTCCTGCAACTCGGAGTTGCTTTCCGGCTTGCCGTTCTCGGCGAGTAGGCGCACATATTGCGTACGAAAGCGCAGCGCCACGGCTTTGAGTTCCGTTTCGCACCGCTCCAAGAGGCTGCGGCAAAGGTCGATGGTTGCGCCTTGATTGCGATAGGCAAATTCTTCAAAGATGCGGAGCAGGCGGGCCAGGCGATGGCCAATCGGCACAAAGTCGAAGAGTTCGTCGAGCAGCGAAAGAGTGAACGCCTGCTGCATCTGCTGCAAACTGTCCGCGTTGGGCTGCGAGGCAGCGCATTGGTCCTCGAAATCGCGCACCTGATTGTCCACAATGATTGCCTGCGGCGGTATCGGTGTGGTAAGCACAATGCCTTCGAGCGTGCGGCAACGGCTCAGTGCCACGTAGGTCTGGCCGTGGGCAAAGGCGGCAGAGGCATTGATCATCACGCGGTCGAACGTCAGGCCTTGGCTTTTGTGAATGGTAATCGCCCAGGCGAGTTTCAGGGGATATTGGCAGAAAGAGCCGTCCACTACTTCGTCCACCACCTTCGTTTCTTCGTTCAGCACGAAATGCGCATTATTCCAAGTGTCGGGGGCTACGGAAATCTCGTCCTTGCTTTCGGCCGGGCGCACCAGCACCTCTTCGCCGGTAAGCGCCGTGACCGTACCGATCATACCGTTGTAATAACGCTTCTCAGGGTCGTTTTTTACAAACATCACCTGTGCGCCCTCTTTCAGTTCGAGTTCGTATTCCGTGGGATAAGAGAGTTCAGGAAATGTGCCCGTCACGGTAGCCGTGAACTTGCGGCTCGGTGTTTTCAAGTCGGCGAGTTTTTGTGCGTTGATGTCGTCGGCCTGCTTGTTGTGCGTAGTGAGGCGCACGTAATGCTCCTGTCCGTTCGGCTCAAACCCCGGCACGTATCTCTTATTCAGTTCATCGAGCGTGGCGGCATCGGCCTTGCCCTCGCGGATACGGTTGAGCAGGGAGATAAACGCCTCGTCGCTCTGTCGGTAAACGTGCTTGAGTTCAATCGTCACGAAAGAAGTTTGCTGCAATGCCTGCGCCCCAAAGAAGTAAGGCGTGGCGTAATACTGTTGCAGCAACGCCCGCTCATTGTCCTTCACCACAGGCGGCAACTGCTGCAAGTCGCCGATCATCAAAAGCTGCACGCCGCCGAAAGGCTGGTTGCTGCGCCGCAGCATACGCAGGGCCGTGTCGACGGCGTCGAGCAGGTCGGCGCGTACCATACTGATTTCGTCGATGACCACGAGGTCGAGGCTGCGTATCAGGCGGAGCTTGCGCTTGGTGAGGCGGAGCTGCTCGCGGCTGAACGTGCTACCGGGCACGAACGGGCCGAAAGGTAGTTGGAAAAAGGAGTGAATGGTCACGCCGCCGGCATTGATGGCGGCGATGCCCGTGGGCGCGAGCACCACCATGCGCTTCGACGACTCTTCGCGCAGGCGGCGCAGGAAAGTGGTCTTGCCCGTGCCGGCCTTGCCCGTGAGAAACAGATGCGTGCCCGTGGTCTCTATAATGGTGCGCGCAAGGCGCAACTCTTCATTGTGCATGGCAAATTGTATAGGTTCTATAAAATCTATAGTATCTATAGATTATTACAAATAAAAATCTTTGGTGAGGGCAGCGTATGCCTCGGAGCGGGCGTTGGAACCGTCGGCGGGCATCAGTGGCAGCGTATCGCAAAGCGGGGATTGCGGGGCCGCGCCGAGCACAAACTGCAAAAGTTCACGCTTGGGCGGTTTGCCGGGACGCGTCACTACGGACGTACGGCGCGTGAGTGAGAAACCGTTGAACATCGCTTCGCCATTTACCTCTTTCAACGCCGCAGCAGGCACTATGAGCGCAAACACTCCACCCTGTCGTAGCAAACGCCGGGCATGGACAAAGAGCGCGGCAAAGGAGAGCGCGGCGGTGTGGCGCGCTGCCGCACGGGCGGCTGAGGGCGGTAGGAGTTCCTCGGTGTGGTAAGGGGGATTGGAAACGATGGCATCGAACAGTTCGCCATTTTCCGGCTGATAACGGCACACATCAGCGCACACCATTTCGAGCCTCTCTGAGAAAGGCGATACCGTAGCGTTGCGCCGCGCCGCCTCCACCGCCCCAGGCACCACGTCAATGCCGACAACCGACGCTTCGGGCAACCTCTGCGCCAGCATCAAGGCTATCAGCCCAGAACCAGTGCCGATGTCGAGCACGCTGCGCGTATTAACGGGGTCTGCCTCCGCCCACGCGCCGAGCAGCACGCCGTCTGTGCCGACCTTCATCGCACAGGCGGAATCGTCGATGGTGAATTGCTTGAAAGTAAACATCAATAAAACCTACTCCGTCGTATCTTCTATAAAATATCTCGGGCGGCGTTTCACCTCAGCGTATATCTTGCCCACATACTCTCCTATTACGCCCAAAGCCACCAGTATGGCGCCGCCGATGAACCACAGCGAAACGAGCAGGGAAGTCCAGCCCTGAATGGTCTGGCCGCACATCCACGCCACGAGGCCGTAGACAATCACCGCCAAAGCCACGAGCATGAACGACAGCCCCACGATAGAAATCAGGCGCAGCGGACGCACGCTGAACGATGTGATACCATCGATGGCAAAGGCCAACATCTTGCGCAGCGGATATTTGGACTCGCCGGCAAAGCGTTCGCCACGGTCGTAATAAACCTTAGCCTGCGGGAAGCCGAGTGTGCGCACCATGCCGCGCAGGAAGAGATTGCGCTCGCCGTAGGTCATCAGCGCGGCAAGGGTGCGGCGACTCATGAGGCGGTAGTCGGCGTGATTGTAAACGATGTCGCCACCGAGTTTGTTCATTAACTTATAAAATGCCAATGCGGTGGTGCGCTTGAACCACGTGTCGGTAGGTCGGTCGCGGCGCACACCGTAAACGATGTCCGTACCTTCGAGGAAACGGTCCATCATTTCGGGAATGACGTTCACATCGTCCTGTAAATCGGCATCAATCGAAATGGCGGCATCAACATGCGCAGCCGCCCATTCAAGACCTGCCCAGAGGGCGTGCTGATGGCCCGCGTTGTGCGCTAGTTTCAAGCCGAGCACCTGCGGGTGCTGCTTGGCGAGGCTGCCGATCAGCGGCCAAGTGCCGTCGCGGCTGCCGTCGTCCACATAGACAATGCGTCCCTGCAAATCTGCGTGCTGTTCCGCTACGCGCTGCATCACTTCGAGCAGGCGCCGCGTAGTTTCGGTGAGCACGGCTTCCTCGTTATAACAAGGCACAACTATGGCGTAATTCATATTCTCCTATTTATTTTTGCATTGAAATGCATTAATAAAAATATACGCTACGAAATTACGCACAAATTTTGGGATTTAAGGAACAAAACAAGGCTTTTGCTGCGCAGCAAGTAGGGATTTTGCTAAATTTGCCCCGTTATGAACAGCCACATCACGCTTTTTCTGATTCGCCACGGCGAAACGGAGGAAAACCGCCTTCGCATTCTGCAAGGCCATCTCCCGGGCACGCTCACGCCCGAAGGCATCCGGCAGGCACGCGAAAGGGCGGAAGACTTGGCAAATGCCGAAGCGCCTTTTGACCTCCTGCTGTGCAGCGACCTGCTCCGCGCACGCCGCACGGCCGACATCATAGGAGAGCGGCTGCACCTTGCCGTGCGCCCCACCCCGCTGCTGCGCGAGCGCGACTGGGGCAGCATCACGGGCAGGCGGATTGAAGAGGTAATCCGCACGGCAAACGAGGCACCGGGCGTGGAAAGCGTGGAAGCGATGTCCTCACGCGCACGTATATTATTAGATGTCATCAGAAACGATTACCCGGATGCGCAGCGCGTGCTTTTAGTGAGCCACGGACTTTTCCTGCGCGTGCTGCAAGCCGCCGTACACGGCAAGGAAATTAAGGCGATACCGCCAATGAAGAACCTCGAAGTGCGAATTTTGGGAATCTCTGCGCCGTTGTCCGATTTTTCCACCAGTGCCGCCATAGAAGCCACTGACGCATAACTTTCCGCTATTCCTTTTCTCTTTTTCCTTTATCTTTCTTCCCTCTGCGTTGCTGCTAGATTGCCGCTTTTCATATAAGGGAAGGGCATATTTATTGCACATTTTCTTGCTTTTTGTGCTTAAAAGTCGTAAATTTGCAGACGATTTTACCAATTCAAAAGAAAAATGAGAAAACTTTTCCTTGCTGCGGTAGCAGCTTTCGCCGTGTCGGCTTCATCTTATGCCGGCGGCTATCTCACAAACACGAACCAGAGTGCATCTTTCCTGCGCAACCCCGCACGCTTGGCAACCTTCGAACTCGACGGCGCGTACACCAACCCTGCCGGCTTGGCTTGGATTGGCGAGGGCTGGCACTTCATGTTTAACTGGCAGAACGCAGCGCAAACCCGCAAGATTACATCGACATTCGCCCCCTTTGCACAGAACGTCAACCAGCTCGGCAACCCCACGAAGACCTTTAACGGCGAGGCTTCCGCACCGTTTATTCCCTCGCTCGACGTGGCCTATCAGAAAGGCAAGTTTACTGCTTCGATGCACTTCGGCATCACGGGCGGCGGCGGCAAGGCCACGTTCAACGAAGGCCTACCTATGTTTGAAGCGCCCGTTTCGGTAATCCCCAATATGCTTTCTGCTGCCAGCATCCCCGCCGACGCCTATTCCGCTGAAATGTATATGAACGGCCGCCAATATATATATGGTGTGCAGGTTGGCGTTACCTATAAATTCTTTGAAAACAAGGGCGCAGCCAAGCACGGCCTGTCTATGCACCTCGGCGCACGCATGAATTTTGCCAGCAACCATTATGAAGGATATCTGAAAAACATCAGCGCACGTATGGGCGGCAATATGGTTGTGCTTAGTCCGTTCTTTTCGAGCCAGTCTTCTGAATTGATGGGAAAGGCAGAGCAAGCAACAAACGCTTCGCAACAATACACTTTGCTTGCAGATGCTACCACTGATGAAGCCTTAAAGGCACAATATCAAGCAATGGCCGCACAGTATGCAGCAGGTGCCGCACAGGCGCAGGCAGGTGCTCAAACGATGGCCGGTCTTTCTCAAAAGACTGCCGATATGGAACTCGACTGCGACCAGAAGGGATGGGGCATTGCGCCGATTATCGGTTTGGACTACCGCGTTGGCAACCTCAACATCGGTGCACGCTATGAATTCCAGACGAATATGAATATCGAAAACAAAACTACGGTGAACACCACCGGCGTTGAGTCGTTCGCCCACGGTGTGAACACGCCCAACGATATTCCCGGCATTCTCGCCATCGGCGCACAGTATCAGGTGCTGCCTAAATGGCGCCTGATGGCTGGTTGGAATTGCTACTTCGACAAGAAAGCCGGCATGAGCGGCGGCAAGCAGAAAACCCTCACCCACAACACGCACGAAATTACCGTGGGCACGGAAGTTGACGTTGTGGACCGCCTCACGCTTAGCGGCGGTTTCCAAAACACGGACTACGGCACCAGCGATGCTTTCCAGAGCGACCTCAGCTTCAACTGCGACTCCTATTCTCTCGGCTTCGGCTTGAAAGTGAAGATTACGAAGAAATGGACGGCCAACGCCGCTTACTTCTGGACGACCTACAAGGACTATACCAAGGCTTCCGATAACTACAACGGCACCGGCCTGCCTGGCGTCGACGTTTACAGTCGCACGAACAAGGTGTTCGGCGTTGGTATCACCTACGACCTCTAAACTGGATTTTAAGAACAATACAACAAAAATGAGATGCGTCCTTTTGGGGCGCATCTCATTTTTGTTTTCAATTATGACTAATTGCCGCTACTGTATCCATAATTATATCATGCGGCTCATAAGGAACGGCGGACACTTGTTGCCAATCATAGCACGCGCCAAGGAGATAAGGGCGGACGGGCAAGGAAGAGAGGAAACGGTCGTAATAACCTTTGCCGCGACCAAGGCGATGACCCGCAGCGTCAAAGGCAACGCCGGGCACAAGTATAAAGGATATGGCCGCCAAATCTTCAAAGACGGGACCGACAGGTTCGGCAATGCCATACGCACCTATCCGCAAATCCTGCTCGCCGCGATAAAGGCGCGGCACAAGGTCGTCGCCTTCCACGCAAGGCAAAACGATGGACTTTGATGCGGCATACTTTTCAAGCAACTGGTGCGTGTCGGGCTCATCGGGCAAGGCGTGGTAAAGCATCACGGTGCTTGCCGCCCCAAAAGCGGGATACCTCTCTACCTCCTGCATCAGCCGCAGTGCAGACGCCGCCCTGTATTCGGGCGAAAGGCGCGAAAGTTTCAAGGCCTTGATAGTTGCGCGAAGCTGTTGCTTTGAGGGGGGAAGCATGGTATAATATAATATTGCCTCAATGAAACATGTTATGAGCGCACTCGGCGGGCGTTTTGCAAAACGCCCCTACTCGTGAGACTTTAGGGCTTCCAGGGCACGCTCCATAAAGGGATCGTTGGAATTGCTGTATTCCACGGCAGCACCAAGGTCAAGCACGTCGTAGATAATGCCGTTCATCAGATAGTTTTCAATGAGTTTGCGCGAGGCGGCTATCATGCGGTTGCGGCGTTTCAGTCCTTCGCGCTCGGCAAAGCGGGCAAACTGCTCCACAAGGTTTTGCTTTTTCAGATACCCTACCAATGCCGCGAGCGTTTCCTTTTTCTCCAAGACCTTGCGATTGGCATCGACATAAGCATAAGCGAAACTGTTGATCATGCCTGCCAGATAGGCTTCCTTGAAATAGGAGGTAAAGCCGAGGGTGTCGCGCGGCACGAATACGTCGGGCACGATACCGCCGCCGCCATAGACGGTGCGACCGAGGCGCGTCTTGAACTTAGGCCCGTGCAGGCGTATGCTGTCGGCGGAATAGTATTCGCCGTGCTCGGCACGCAGCAAAAGGTCGTTGTCGTATTCTTCCTCGTCGCCGGGGGTATAAGGCTTTTGCACGCAGCGACCGGAGGGCGTGTAGTAACGCGCAGTTGTGAGGCGTATCATGCTGCCGTCGGGGAACTCAATCGGCACTTGCACAAGTCCTTTGCCGAAGGAGCGGCGGCCTACCACCGTGCCGCGGTCATTATCCTGAAAGGCGCCGGCAAGTATCTCGCTGGCAGAGGCAGAGGATTCGTCAACCATCACCACAACCGGCATGTGCTGATAAGAGCCGCGCCCGTCGCTGCGATAGTCTTCGCGGCGCGACTTGCGTCCTTTCGTGTAAACAATCAGGCGGCCCTGCGGCAGAAATTCGTTGGCAATCTGTACGGCGGTGTTCATATAGCCGCCGAGGTTGCCGCGCAGGTCAACGATGAGTTTCTTAAAGCCCTGCTCACGCAACTGCGAGAGTGCGGAGAGGAACTCGGGATATGTGGTTTCGCCAAAAGAACTTATGCGGATATAGCCCACTTCATCGTTCACCATGTAAACGGCATCGACGGTAGGCACAGGCACATCGCCGCGCACAATCTTAAATTCCAAAGGCTTTGCAGCGGCGGCGCGTCTCACCTTGACGCGCACCTGCGTGCCGGCTTCGCCTTTGAGTCGCTTAATCGTTTCTTCGTTGCTCACCTGCTTGCCGACATAAGGCACACCGTCCACGGCAATGATTCGGTCACCCGCTTTCAGTCCCACGTGCTCCGAAGGCCCGCCTTTGATGACGCTGACAATGCGCACCGTGTCCTTATAAATATTGAAGCGCACGCCGATGCCTGAGAAACTGCCCTTGAGGTCCTGCATGGCATCGTTCACGTCCTTTGCGCCGATATAGACCGAGTGCGGGTCAAGTTCTTTAAGGATTTTGGGCAAGGACTTTTCCACCAGCGAGTCGATGTTCACGGTATCGACGTACTGGTCGTCAACGAGCAAAAGCAGGTTACTGATTTTGTTGTTGGAATTATTTATGATGTTGAGCCGCCGCCCAGAAAAGTGGTTGGCGTAGAAACTGCCGATCAGTATGCCGACGACGATGCCGAGGGCAACAATGAGCGGTACAAAACGCTTCTTGACGGTTTTCATAAAAGAAATTTTAGTAGACGAGTAAACAAGTAAACGAGTAGACGAGACAGATTTGTATTGAGAATAATCTATAGTATGAGTAACTTGTCTTGTTTACTCGTTTACTCGTCTACTTGTTTACTGTTAATATTATAATTAGCCTAATCCACAGGCAAATATTGCAATTCTATGCCGGCGCGTTCGAGGAGTTCCAGGCCGTCGGTGAGGCGATACTGCCTGCCGTAAATTACGCGCTTGATGCCTGCCTGTATGATGAGTTTCGCACATTCGATGCAGGGCGCATCGGTGACGTAGAGCGTAGCACCGCCGGAGTTGTTGCCCGAACAGGCAATCTTGGTTATGGCATTGGCTTCTGCGTGCAGCACATAGGGTTTGGTAAGCCCGTGCTCGTCCTCGCAAATGTTCTCGAAGCCGGAGGGCGTGCCGTTGTAGCCGTCGCTGATAATCATCTTGTCCTTCACTATCAGCGCACCCACTTGGCGGCGCGTGCAGTATGAGTTTTCCGCCCATATCTTCGCCATGCGCAGATAGCGGAGGTCGAGCGTCTTTTGCTTTTCGTTCATAAGAATATGTTATTTTTTAATGCCGTCGCGACGCAGCAGCGCGTCAATGGTCGGTTTCCTGCCTCGGAAGTTCACGTATAAATCCATCGGAGGACGGGTGCCGCCCTGGGAGAGAATGTTGTTGCGGAAACTGTGTGCCGTCTCGGTGTTGAAGATGCCCGTTTCCTGAAATTTGCCGAAGGCATCGGCGTCGAGCACCTCCGCCCATTTGTAACTGTAATACCCGGCTGCGTAACCGCCGCTCATGATGTGGCCGAAAGTAACAGCCATGCACGCCTCGGGGCAATCGGGCAAGAGGCGGACAGGCTCGAAGGCGTTTTTCTCAAATGCCCTGACGTCTTCGGGCACAGCGTCGCGCAGCGAATAGAATGCCATGTCGAGCAAACCGAAAGACACTTGGCGCATGCAGGAATAGGCAGCGTTGAAGGTGCGCAGGCTGATAATTTTGTCGATCAGCGCTTGCGGTATCGGATCGCCCGTTTGGTAGTGGAAGGCAAACGTATTGAGGAATTCAGGCTCTGTGGAGAAATTTTCCATGAACTGCGAGGGCAGTTCCACGAAGTCCCAATATACGTTCGTGCCGCTTAGCGACCTGTAGCGCGTGGCTGCGAAGATGCTGTGCAGGGAGTGCCCGAACTCATGTAGGAAGGTGTTTACCTCGTCAAGGGTCAGCAAGGCGGGACGGTTGGCCTGCGGTTTCGTGAAGTTCATGGTCAGGGAAACGTGCGGGCGCGTGCCATGCAAGCCGCCCTCTGCTTCGAGATAATTCGTCATCCATGCCCCACCCTTCTTGCTGTCACGCGGATGGAAGTCCGCATAAAGCACGGCGAGGTGGCTGCCGTCGGCATCTTTCACCTCGTATGCCTTCACGTCGGGGTGATATACGGGAATGGCGGCATTTTCCTCAAAGGTGATGCCGTAGAGCCGCGTGGCCAGTCCGAACACGCCCTTTATCACGTTGCCCAACTCGAAGTAAGGGCGCAGTTGCTCGGGATCGAAATCATACTGTTCGCGGCGCAGGAGGTTCGTGTAATAGGAAAAATCCCAAGGCTGAAAGACAAAATCTGAACCTTCTACCGACTTGGCTTTTGCTTCCACGCGTGCCACGTCCTCGCGGGCGGCAGGAAGATATGCCTCGGTGAGGTTTTGTAAAAACTCCCTTACGTTCTCGGGCGTTTCCGCCATGCGATGCTTCAAAACGTAGGCGGCATAGTCGGGATAACCGAGCAGTTGCGCTTTCTCGCGGCGCAGGTCCACGATGCGGCGCACGATGCCGAAGTTGTCGTATTGGTCGCCGTGGGTGCAAAGCGTGTGGTAGAGGCGATAAAGTTCCTCGCGGCGCTTGCGGCTTTTGGCATAAGCCATAAAGGGAATGAAGTCGGGGGCGTGGAGCGTAATCACCCAGCCCTCCAAACCGCGCTCCGCCGCATTCTCACGTGCCGCGCTGCGCTGCAACTCGGGCAGACCGTCGAGTTCCTGCTCGTCGGTGATGTGGAGATAGTAGTTGTTGGTATCTTTCAGTTTGTTCTGCGAAAATTGCAGCGTGAGTTGCGAAAGTTCCGCGCTTATTTCGCGGAAACGTTGCTTGCCCGTTTCGTCGAGCGTGGCTCCCGAGCGTTCAAACGCCTCATAGGTGTTTTTGAGCAGCATAGCCTCTTCTGCGTCCTTGGGCTTGTAGTCGGCGTAAACGGCCTTCACCCGTTCGTAAAGGCGGGCGTTGAGCATGATGTTATTGCCGTGTTCCGACAGAATGGGGGCAACGCGTTGCGCCAAACTTTCCAAGTCGTCGTTGGTGTGCGCGCTGAGCAGATTATACATGAGTGTTGTGGCGCGTTCCAGGAGTTCGCCGGAATGTTCAAGGGCAACGACGGTATTCTCAAAGGTCGGCGCGTCGGGGTTGTCCACGATGGCGGCTACAGCCTTGTTTTCGGCTTCCATGCCGGCGTGGATCGCCTCTTCTATATGGGCAACGGTGATGTCGGGGAAAGGATAAACGCCATAAACTGTGGCGAATGAGAGCAAGAGCAAGGGATTCATGGTCAGAGGGTTCGTAAGATGCGTTCTATTTCTGCGAATTTAGTTCCTCGGTTGAGGTTGAGATATACTTTGTAGAGCAAGGGTGCCCAGCGCGACGCGCTTTCTGGCTTAGCCTCGCGGTAGGTTTCGAGATGTGATTCGGCAGCAGCGTAAAAGTCTCTTTGTTTCTGCTTCGCTGCTTTATAGGATTTTGAATAGGCGTTGTCGGGCAACTGCACCTGCTCTGCCTTTTCGATGTATGCCAGCCCGATGCCGTAGTGCATTTCCACGAGCGTGGAGTCGAGCGCAAGGGTTTTCTGTGCGGCAGCAATGGCTTCGTCGTACCGTTTCAGGTTGAGCAATGCCATGGCCTGCGCCATGCGGTAGCACACCTCGTTGGAGTCTCTTTCGAGCATGGCATTGGAGAGTTGGAGCACGAGGTCAAACTCTTGATGTTCTGTGAGATAATCCGTAAGCCGGGCAAAGAAAGGCTGATAGTCGGGGAAATGTTGCAAACCCTGCTTGAGCCAATGCACAAACGCCACGCTGTCGGCTTCTGCTTCGGCAGTATTGACGAGGCATTCGTAGGTAAATTTGAGGTTGGACGTGTCGCGCAATGCCAAGTCGCGATAGCGTTCTACTTCTTTATAATCTTTCAACTCGTAGGCGCAGTGCAGGTAAATGCAGGCGTTGTTGCGGTGGCGCTGGGTTTCGGGAATGCCGACCGTAGCACCGAGGAAGGTGTGGGGATAGTCGAGATACATGCGCAGGAACTGCATGGTCTCTTTATAGCGTCCGCGTTTGTAGAAGAAGCGTGCGGCGGAGTTGAGATTTGAATAATGGCGTTCGAGCCGCTGAAAGTTGGCGCGGCGGTATTTGGCGGCAGCGTCGTCATTTTTCAGGCGTTCGCAGCTGTCGGATTTGAGGGTGTAGGTAAAAATGCCGAGGGTCGTGTTGTAGAAGCTGACGGTGTCGTAGTTTTGTTTGAGGTAGATTTTCTCGTTCTCTATATCGTTGAGTCCTATGTTGGCTTCGATGCCATACATATATAATTTAGTGTTGCCTGAAAGCGCAGAGTCGTTTTGCAACGCTTGCACGCGCTGCAACGCTCCTTTGTAGTCTTTGTTTTTCAACAGGGTCTTCACCTCGCGCAATGCCTTTTGCCCGCGCGTTTCGGCGGGAACGGCGAGGAGGAGCAGCAAGGCGGAGAAAAGACAAATCAATCTTGGCATTGTTTACAGGGAAATATTTGGAGAATAGAGTTTGGTTGTGGTTCAACGGGTTTTGATAAAAACCATGAAAAACATCTTGCTTCGTTTGAAGCCCTGCGGGCTACGCTGCCGGTCTTAATGCCGAGCTTGCGAGCCTGACGGCTCACGCTCGCCCTTAATCCCTGCAGCAGCGGTCGGTGCCCGCCCGCTTCAAACGCCGCAAGGGAAAAACCATTAAAAACCCGTGAGACCTTGATGCAAACGAATAATATTTTTTTGATTATCCGTTGAAAATGGTTTCTGGTTTTTATCTAAACCAATTAACGGAGTTTGCATAATATGCCAAGAGCGAAGCAGTGTTCACTCTTGACATATTAGATATAAGGGTATAAATAAAATCTGGCTTTATTGGTTCATGCTCTCGACTATGGCCTCCATTTCCTTGGCCTGGTCGGGCATTTGCAGATTGGTGTAAATCATCTGCAAGGAAGAAGCCCAGAACTTGGGTTCATCGGGCTTGAGTTCGCGCACATGCTCGAAGTAGGGGCGGGCTTCTTCGTAGTACTTCTTGATCTGGTCGAACTCGGCGTTGAACTGCTTCACGTTGTTACGATTGAGTTTCCATTCGCCGCTCATCTTCTTGGCGTAAACCTCATTCATATAGGTGTAACCCATATTTATGCAAGCGTCAACATAGTCAGGGTCAATGGCGAGGGCTTTCGAGAAACATTCGCGGGCAGCAGAGTAATCCTTAGTCATATTCAGTTCTACGCAGCCTTTCATATACCAAGGACCTTTACCTTCGGGGTTCTTCTGCAAGAGTTCCTCGGCCATTTGCTTGGCTTCGTCTACTTGATCTTTCTGTACGTAGTAGTAGAGGAGATTTTGCAGGAAGCCGGGGTCTTCGATGCGGGCGGCACCTTCTTTCAGCGTGGCGAGCCAGGCGGCAGAGTCGCCGAGTTCTACGCAAGCCTGCATTTTGAGGATATACAGGTCACGCAGGTTTTCCTCGCCTTGAAGAGCCTCATCGGCGCAGCGGCGCACATCTTCCCAACGCTTCAACTGATAATTCAGATAGGTCACGTTGAACGCCGTCTGGCGATAAGAGCCTTTCGTGTCGGCCTTGTAGATAGAGTCGGTCTGCTCGGGGGTGAACACGGGGTTCTTGGGCATGTTGTAATACTTCTCAAAGTACTCCAGGCTCTTCTCGAGGTTGTGCGACTGGTTCATGAACACGCCGGCGTAGTTGTAGTAGTCGAGCATCTGGAGCATGCGGCTGCGGTTCTTTTCGATGAACTTCGACTTGACGCGGCCCTTTTCATCGGGCTTGATGTCGGCTTCGTGGCTCTTCGTATAGCAGTCGATGGCTTTGTCCAAGTGCTCGCAATAGAGGAGCGTATCGAAAGGCATGTTTTGGGCTGCCTTCATCAACTCGGGATTGAAGATACGCGCATGGATTTCTGCGGCGTTATTGTAGATTTCGGCAAACTTCGTGGTCTTGGGATTGACCATTGCGCCTTCGAGAATTTGCAAAGCGGCGTTAAGGTCGTTTGCGTCCACCTTTTCCTGTGCTTTGTAGATGGCATTGTTTTGTGCCATGGCTGCGCCTGCCGTAAAGGTCAGGGCGAGCGTAAAGAGGAACTTTTTCATAAGGTTATTAGTTGTTGGTTATAAGGGCTTTATTATTCTTGGGTTTCGGGAGATTCTGGATTTTCTGCGGAAACGGAATCAACGGGGCTTTCAGAGATTTCTTCGGCTTCGGGCAACTCTTCTTCCTCCGTGGGCACCTGGCAGACGCTCGAGATGATGTCGCCGCGCTTTTCGAGGTTGATGAGGCGCACGCCCTGCGTGGCACGGCCCATCACGCGCACTTCGGAGAGTTTCAGGCGAATGGCCACGCCGCTCTTGTTGATGATCATCAGGTCGTCGTCGTCGGTGACGCACTTAATGGCCACCACGGGGCCGGTCTTGTCGGTAAGGCTGAGCGTCTTGACGCCCTTGCCGCTGCGGTTCGTCACGCGGTAGTCGGCAATGAGACTGCGCTTGCCATAACCCTTTTCACTGACCACGAGAATGCTTTCCGTATCGGGATTATTCACGGCAACCATACCGATCACCTCGTCCTGTCCGTCTTCATCAAGGCGCATGCCGCGCACACCGGTGGCGGTGCGTCCCATGGTGCGCACAGTGCTTTCATTGAAGCGGATGGCGCGGCCGTTGCGGTTGGCCATCACGATTTCGTCGGTACCGTTGGTGAGCGCAACGCTTACCACGCGATCTTCCTCGCGGATAGTGATGGCGTTCACGCCGTTGGCGCGGGGACGGGAGTATTCTTTGAGGCAGGTCTTCTTGATGATGCCTTCCTTCGTGCAGAACATCACATAGTGGCTCTCGCAGAACTCGGCGTCGGACAGTTTGCGGATATGCAGGCAGGCGTTGATGCTGTCGCCCGGCTCGATGTTGAGCATATTCTGAATGGCACGGCCTTTCGAGTTCTTGTTGCCCTCGGGAATTTCATACACCTTGAGCCAGAAGCAACGGCCCTTGGCGGTGAAGAAAAGCATCGTGTTGTGCACGGTGGCGGGATAGATGTACTCGATAAAGTCTTGCTCGCGCGTGGCTCCGCCTTTCGAGCCTACGCCGCCGCGACCCTGCGCCTTGAACTCGGCGAGCGGGGTGCGCTTAATATAGCCGAGGTGGCTGATCGTTATCACAACCTCATCATCGGCAAAGAAGTCTTCGGGATTAAACTCCTCGTTGCTCAGGCAAATCTCGGTGCGGCGCTCGTCGCCATACTTTTCCTTCACCTCTTGCAGTTCGTCCTTAATTACCTTATCGCGGAGTTTGTCGTCGGCAAGGATTTGCTCATAGTAAGCAATGCGGCGTTGCAGTTCCTCATACTCTTCGTGGAGTTTGTCCTGCTGGATATTGGTGAGTTGGGCGAGGCGCATGTCCACGATGGCCTTTGCCTGGAGGTCATCCAGTTCGAAGCGTGCCTTGAGTGCGTCGCAGGCGGCCTGCGGGTTCTTGGAGGCGCGGATAAGATGCACTACCTCGTCGATGTTATCGCTGGCAATGATGAGACCTTCGAGGATATGGGCGCGCTCCTTGGCCTTGCGGAGGTCGAAGATGGTGCGGCGGGTCACCACATCGCGGCGGTGCTCCACGAAGGTGGAGATGCAGTCCTTGAGCGTCAGCGTGCGGGGACGGCCGTGCACGAGACCGATGCAGTTCACGGCGAACGTGGTCTGCAGTTGCGTCATCTTCAAAAGTTTATTGAGCACCACGTTTGCGTTCGCGTCGCGCTTGATGTCGATCACGATGCGCACTTTCTGTTCGCGGTCGCTCTCGTCGTTCACATTGCTGATGCCCTCGATTTTCTTCTCGTTCACGAGGTCGGCGATGTAGCGGATCAGTTCTGCCTTGTTCACGCCATAGGGTATCTCGGTCACGACAATCGAGTCGTGCTGCTCATGCGTTTCGATTTCGGTGCGTGCACGCATCACGACGCGGCCGCGTCCCGTTTCGTAGGCGCTCTTCACGCCTTGCATACCGATTATGAAGCCGCCCGTGGGGAAGTCGGGGGCTTTCACGTATTCCATCAATTCGGGAATAGTGATATCGGGATTGTCAATCAGGGCCACGCAGCCGTCGATTACCTCACAGAGGTTGTGGGTCGGCACGTTGGTGGCCATACCTACGGCGATACCGCTCGCGCCGTTCACGAGGAAGTTGGGGATGCGGGTAGGCATCACCGTCGGCTCGGGCAGACGGTTCTCAAAGTTCATGTCCATGTCCACGGTCTCCTTTTCGAGATCCGTCATCATTGCTTCACCCACGCGACTAAGGCGTGCCTCGGTGTAACGCATGGCTGCCGGCGAGTCGCCGTCCATCGAACCGAAGTTGCCCTGCCCGAACACGAGCGGGTAGCGCATGTTCCAGTCCTGCGCCAAGCGTACGAGTGCTCCGTAAATGGAACTGTCGCCGTGCGGGTGGTATTTACCCATCACGTCACCCACGATACGCGCGGATTTACGTGTGGGTTTGTCGTGCGTCACACCGAGTTCCATCATACCATATAATATACGGCGATGCACGGGCTTGAAGCCGTCGCGCACATCGGGCAGCGCACGGGCCACGATTACCGACATGGAGTAATCGCGGTAGGAGTTTTTCATTTCCTCCTCGATATTGACTTTGATTATTCTGTCTTCGTCAACCATTTTTTATTAAAGCGTTTTTAGGATATTATTTTTACGCTGCAAAGTTACTCTTTTTTTGATTTTCATATAAGAAAGTTGTCGGCTTATTTTGGTGCAAAATTCGATTTTAGGCGTTTTTTAGGCGATTTAAGACGTTTCCGGGGAAATTTCGAGGGTAGGTCGAAACAATAACCCCGAGGCGGCAGAGGGGAAATTAGGGGCAATTTTTGCGGTGAAGCATCTACGCCGGACTATCAGGCAGAAATTTTTTATTTGCTGCGTGGTAATTTTTTTCTTTCTCCTTGAAAATTTTTCCTGTCCTATAAGACATTTTTTGTTACAAACTTTGTAACGCTTGTTACAAACTTGCTAACACATATTACAAAGTTTGTAATACATGTTACAAAGTTTGTAACAAAAAATATCTTATATGAGAGGAAAAATTTTCAAGCGGAAAGGAAGAAATAGTTCCGAGGAAATAAAAAATATCTGCGCAGTAGCGATTGCTGTCTGCGCAGATAGTGGAGGCGTGCTTATATGAAAATAGACAAGCAGCCAGTGGGTGAATTTCGTAGTTTTGTGTGGCGGTGCCAGGAGTCGGTTACATTTTGCCGAGGTTGAACTCGCACATGCCGTTTTCTACGTTGATGAGACCGAGATATGTGGTGTTGATGCCGTTGGTCCAGGGTTTGATTTCGCAGCGGTAGGTTTTGCCGTTGAGTTTGATTTGGTCGCCAGAAAGTGCACTCCATGACCATGTTTCAAATGTGCTTAAATAACTGCCGTTCCAGCTTTTGAGTGCAACAGACGAGGCAGAAAATTCAAAGACAGTACCTAATGCCTGGTAAGCACGGCTTGTTGATTCGCCCGCGGCGAGCATGTCGGTGTATTGTATCAGGCTTCCCATGTCTGCCCATCTGCCGTACAGTTTGGGTTTGTCGAAAGTGCTGCTGCTTCCGCCCTGTCCGCTGCCACCGGTGTTGGTGCTCGTCGTTTGGTTGTCGTTTTCGTCGTCATCGCCACAAGAGGTTAAGGGGGCGGTGAAAAGGGTGCAGGCAAAGAGGATTGCCAAGAGTTTGATGTAGTTCATAAGGGTTTGATGATTAAAATGGTTGAGTGATAAAAAAGCAAAAGGATGTATGCAGCGATAACGCTTCAAACATCCTTTTCATGCTTTGTGACTCCTATAGGATTCAAACCTATAACCTTCTGATCCGTAGTCAGATGCTCTATTCAGTTGAGCTAAGGAGCCAAAAGCAATCTTATTACCTGATTGCGTGTGCAAAATTACAACTTTCTGCCGTTACAGCAAACCTTTTCATTGATTTTTTTGTTCTTTCTTAGTAGAAAAGGGGGAGAAGAGCGGGATATGTTTCATTTGGCGCTCTATTTGTTTCTGCCTTTTGCGCATATACGTGCCGGGACGCAGTGAGGAGAACTTGCGCGGATTGGGTAGGGTGGCGGCGATGAGGGCGCAGTCGGAGCGGCGCAGGTTTGCCGCCGAACAACCGAAGTGCGCCTGTGCCACGGCTTCTGCACCGTAGATGCCGGGACCCATTTCGATGCTGTTGAGATAAACCTCCATGATGCGCTCTTTCGACCAAAGGAGTTCTATGAGCACGGTGAAATAGGCCTCAAAGCCTTTGCGCACCCACGAAGAGGCGGGCCAGAGAAACACGTTCTTTGCCGTTTGCTGACTGATGGTGCTTGCGCCACGGCGACGCTTGCCTTTCTTGGCCTCTTCGGCGGCCTGCTCTATGGCCTCGTAGTCGAAACCGTTATGGTTCAAGAAATTCTGGTCTTCGGAGGCAATGACCGCCACGGGCATATAGCGCGACATGGAGTCGAGCGGCACCCACGTGTGCTTCCAGCGCGGGCTTTCGCCGTTGCTCACGGCCTGTACCGAACGGATCACCATCAACGGCGTGAGCGGTACGGGGCACCAGCGGTATATCAGTACGGCAAGAACGCTCGTCCCGAAAAACAGGATGAGCGTCCACTTTATAATTCTTTTGACAATAAACATCTTTGAAGTTGAATAATGTTTTTATTATATTTGTTTATACTTCAATAATGTCTGTGCTATTTTCTTTTTGCTCCCAGTGAGATTTAGCTATGCGCAAAGACTTTTTAATTTGTTGTATAAGCACATCTCGTGGAGGTAGTTCTGTCATATATTGAGCCACTTTGATGCCCGCTTTGTCTAGTTGTAAGAGTTCAATCTGCTCTTCGCTGCCCTCTGTACATAGAAGTAAACCCAGCGGTGATTTTTCTCCAATCTCCATCTCGTTAGCTTCAAGCCAGCGAAGATAAAGTTCCATTTGACCTTTATACTGTGCTTTGAAAGGTCCAAGTTTCAAGTCCACAGCAATCAATCTATGGAGGCGCCGGTGGTAAAAGAGTAGGTCAAGGTAGAAATCCTCGCCATCTATTATCATGCGTTTCTGTCTTTCTACAAAGGTAAAACCGTTGCCCATTTCAAGCATAAATTGCTCTAAGTTGGTCACTAGGCTATCTTCAAGACTCTTTTCGCTGTACATTCCCTGTAGACCTGTAAATTCCAAAAAGTAGGGATTTTTGAAAACGAGGTCGGGTGTTAGTTTGTCATTTTCGCGGAAATCGGCCAATTCTTGCTTAATAAGTTCATCTGGTTTTGTGGCAATAGCTGTTCTTTCGTACAGCATACCTTCAATTTCGTGGCGCAGACGACGTACACCCCAGTGTTCGCGAGATGCAAAGGTAAGGTAGAACTCCCGTTGCAATGCATCTTTTAGTGGAAGAACTGCCACGAAGTGCGACCACCATAATTGTCGTGACAGTGTTGCGACAATTTTCTCATCCTGGAAAACATCGGCAAATTGCATCATACGACGTATGTTTTTTTCTTCAAACCCTTTCCGCCCGTATGAGTTTTGTAATTGTTTCGAAACTGTCGCGATAATTTGATGACCATATGCCGCACGTTCATAACCAACGACCTTACGATTGATGCGTTCGCCTATGTGCCAATACATCATAGTCAGTTCATAATTAGCACACGCTGCAACACGATTACGTGCTTCTTCTATAATATGATGTAAGTCAGCAATGAGTCGGTTTATGCTATCATCTGTATGGTCCAGTCTATATTTAATTGTTTTGTTGTTCATTATTGAATTATCGCATTAAATGCTATTACTTGAAATGCGGTTGTTCCTGATGCTCGGCGCGGTGCAGGCTGTCGCGCAGGTGTTTCATTCTTAACGTTTTCTGCTGCATCGTGCTGTCGGTTTCGTTCGTCGTCGCGGCGGACGGCTCGGCGGTAGCCGCGAGGCTGTCGGCGGATGTGGTGTCGGCCTTATGCGGACGTATGAAACTGAGGTGCAGGTCGTCGATAATCATCAGGCGCGGGCGCTCGTTCCAAGGCGCGTGCTGGTAGACGAAGCCCGAAATGCGCTGCACCGGTTGCTCGTTCGCGGTGATGCTTACGGTTTGCTGCCCGGAGAGCGAGATTTGCTGCGTAACGGTGCGCACGCTGTCGCCGGCGCAGTGCAGGCAGATCTGGGCGAAGGCGATGCGGGCACCTTCCGGGTAAGCCCAGCGCGTGGAGAAGCGCAACTGTATGCGGTCGCCCTCGTGCAGGGAATCCATTTGCTCAACGGCAAACTCTACGCGCTTCCTGCCGTTTGAGGAGAGCAGGCAAAAACCGCCGTTCCACAGCGTGAGCGTGTCGCCCCGTGCTACTCCGCCCTGCCCTTGACCGAGCAGGGGAGCGGACTGCGTGGCGGCTGCCATGCGCTCTTCGAGATTTTTGTAGATTTGATAGAGGCGGTCGGAGTGGCGCGTGTACCATTCCATGTTGTGGTCGAAATCCTGTTCCGTGATGCCGTATTTGTTGTAGACGGCGGCGCAGTAGAGGCGCGTCTTATAGTCCGTGCTGTCGGTGCTTTGCGCTCCCATGGCTTGCGCCACGTGGTAGTCGAAGAGCAAATTCTCCATCTTGTCGGGCGGCAGTATGCCCTCGTCTACGGCCTTGTCCTTGCACGCAGCGAGGCAGAGCAGCAGGCAAACCGCTGCCGCAAGACTATATATATAATATGGTATACGGGAAAAGGTCAGTCGCATTGTTCAGACTGTTCAGGGGTAGGAGAGGGCTGCGCCTCTTTCAGCAGATGCTTGTTGTAGAAAAGGAGAATGGCTATTGCGCCGCAAGAAATGGCGGCATCGGCAAAGTTGAAAATCGCTCCGAAAAACACGTCGCCGCCCACAAGCGGCATCCAGTCGGGCCAGGTGAAAAGCGGGAAGTAGAACATATCCACCACGCGCCCCGTGAGGAAACTGCCGTAGCCCTCGCCGAAGGCGGTGAAGGCGGCGGGATCGAAAGGTATGCCCGGCACGTAGGGCAGGCTTTCGGTGAAGATGAGTCCGTAAAGGCAGTTGTCGATGATGTTGCCCGCCGCGCCGGCGATGATGAGCGCGATGCAAAGAATGAGTCCGAAGGGTTTCAGATTTTTTGCCGCCTTGCGCAGGATATAGCAGAAGAAGATGATGGCCGCGATGCGGAACACGGTGAGCACCGCCGTGCCGATGAAGTCCATGCCGAAGGCCATGCCCCTGTTTTCGATAAACACGAGTTTGAACCACGGCATCACGTCCACGCTTTCGTGTAGGAGGAAATGCGTCTTGACGTAGACCTTGATGATTTGGTCTATGACGATAACCGCCAGTATCGTTGCGGCGGAGAGACAAAGGCGTTTGTTAGTCGGAGAAAGGGGCATCGGGTATGGTTGAAAAGAGTAGGGGCGTTTTGCAAAACGCCCGGTAGAAGATTGGATATGATTGCCCTACGGCGTATTCGGCGGGCGTTTCGCAAAACGCCCCTACTTTACCGTTTCTGCGCGTTTTGCATTTGCTTGGCTTCGATAGAGAGCGTGGCGTGGGGCACGGCGCGGAGGCGTTCTTTGGGAATGAGTTTGCCCGTCACGCGGCAAATGCCGTAGGTCTTGTTCTCTATGCGCACGAGGGCGGCTTGCAGGCCCTGGATAAAGCGTTGCTGGCGGGCTGCCATAGTGGTCAGTTCCTCCTTGGTCTGCGTCATCGAGCCTTCTTCGAGCACCTTGTAGGTAGGCATCGTGTCGTCAACGCCGTTGTCGCCCTTATTCATTAGGGCATCCATGAGCTGCTGGTAGTCGCGCTTGGCAATTTCAATCTTTTTGAGGATAATCTCTTTGAATTCCTCAAGTTCTTCATCGCTATAACGTACTTTGTTTTCCTGTTCCATGGTATTAGGGTTACTTATGCTTTTGAGATATTTACGTTGATGATATTTCCGTCGAAGTCGAACGCGGCGGCATCGGCCACTTCGGCTGCAAACGTGAAGCTGTCGGCGAGCACCTGCGTGCAGATGTATTCGCGGAATGCCTCGACGGCTTCGCACATGGCGGCATCGCCCGTCTGCATCACGATGTTTATGTGGTCGGTGATTTCAAATCCGTTGTCCTTGCGGTAGGCCTGGATGCGCTTCACCATTTCGCGGGCAAGGCCTTCGCGGCGCAGGTCGTCGGTCACCTCGATGTCGAGCGCAACGGTGAGCGCGCCCTCGTTGGCAACCACCCAGCCGGGAATGTCTTCGCTAACGATTTCCACGTCGGCGCGTTCCACCGTGATGCTTTCGCCCTCCACGGTGAGCGCGAGCGTGCCTTCGGTTTCGAGGCTGGCAATCTCGGCCTGCTTGAGCGCGTCGACCGCGCCTGCTACGGCTTTCATAAGCTTGCCGAACTTCTTGCCCATCACGCGGAAGTTGCATTTTACTTTCTTTTCGAGCATCTGGCCTTCCACGAACTTCAGCTCCTTGACGTTCACCTCGTCCAAGATGAGGCGGCGCACGGCTTCGAGGTCATCGCGCAGCGTCTGCTCCGTAACGGGAATGGAGATGGCTTGCAGCGGCTGGCGCACGATGATGCGCTCGCGCTTGCGCAGCGAAAGCACCATGGAGGTAACCTTCTGCGCCAGTTCCATGCGGCGTTCCTGTGCACTGTCGATGAGCGTGAGGTCGGCCTTGGGGAAAGCGGCGAGGTGTACGCTCTCGGCGGCATCGGCGCGGCCTTCGGTGAGGTCTTTGTAAAGTCTGTCGGCGTAGAACGGGGCGATGGGCGCGATGAGCTTGCTCACGGTGAGCAGGCAGGTGTAGAGCGTGTGGTAGGCGCTGCGCTTGTCGGCCGTCATGCCGCCGCCCCAGAAACGCTTGCGGCTCAGGCGCACGAACCAGTTGGAGAGATTGTCCACGACAAAGGTGGAAATGCGGCGGCCGGCGCGGGTCGGCTCGTATTGGTCATAATCTTCCGTCACCTCTTTCACGAGCGTGTTCAGCGCAGAAAGGATCCAGCGATCCATTTCCGTGCGGTCGGCCTCGGCGGCCTGCATGGCGGGGTCGGCGGGATTGAAGCCGTCCACGTTGGCATACATGGCAAAGAAGGCGTACGTCTGGAACAGTTTGCCGAAGAACGAGCGCGACACTTCCTTTACGCCCTCTTCGTCGAATTTAAGGTTGTCCCAAGGCGAGGAGTTGGTAATCATGTACCAGCGCAAGGGGTCGGAGCCGTACTTTTCAATCGCCCCGAAGGGGTCTACGGCATTGCCGAGGCGCTTCGACATCTTGGAACCGTTCTTGTCGAGCACGAGGCCGTTGCTGATTACGGCCTTGAACGCCACGCTGTCGAACACCATCGTGGCGATGGCGTGGAGCGTGAAGAACCAGCCGCGCGTCTGGTCCACACCCTCGGCGATGAAGTCGGCGGGGTAGACCGTGCGGCTGTCCAGCAGGTCTTTGTTCTCAAAGGGATAGTGGATTTGCGCGTAAGGCATCGAGCCGGAGTCAAACCACACGTCGATGAGGTCGCTCTCGCGCTTCATGGGCTTGCCGCTCTCTGAAACGAGCACGATGTCGTCCACATAGGGGCGGTGCAGGTCAATCTTGTGATAATTCTCCTCGCTGTAATCGCCCGGCACAAAGCCCTTGTCGCGCAGCGGGTTGCTCTGCATGATGCCGGCAGCCACGCTCTTCTCAATTTCGTCGTAGAGTTCGGCGATAGAGCCGATGCACTTTTCCTCGCGCGTCTCGGCATTGCGCCAGATGGGCAGCGGCGTGCCCCAGTAGCGCGAGCGGCTGAGGTTCCAGTCGTTGAGGTTTTCGAGCCATTTGCCGAAGCGGCCCGTGCCCGTCGATTCGGGTTTCCAGAGAATAGTCTTATTGAGTTCCATCATGCGCTCGCGCAGGGCGGAGCTGCGGATAAACCAGCTGTCGAGCGGGTAGTAGAGCACGGGCTTGTCGGTGCGCCAGCAGTGCGGGTAGTTGTGCACGTGCTTTTCGATGCGGAAGGCCTGCCCGGCGCGCTTCATCTCGATGCAGAGCACGATGTTGAGGTCTTCGGCCTTGGCAGCCGCCTTTTCGTCGTACTTGCCGCCGGGATTGAACTGCGGGTCGTAGGCGTTCTTCACGTAGCCGCCCTCGTGGTTGGCGTAGAGCGCCTTGTCCACGCAGGCTTCGGCGAACGCCCCGGCGCATTCAGAGAGCAGATAATATTTACCCGTGAGGTCCACCATGGGGCGCGTCTCGCCCGAGGCGGTAATCATGAAGAGCGCGGGCACTTCGGCGGCTTTCGCCACCTTGGCATCGTCGGCACCGAATGTGGGCGCGATGTGCACGATGCCCGTACCGTCCTCTGTGGTCACGTAGTCGCCGGGAATGACGCGGAAGGCCTTTTCTGCCAGTTCGCAGAAGCGGTCGTTGCCCACGGCAAAGCACTTTTCGGGGTGGGCGGCGGCATATTGGCGCACGTATTCGGGGGCGTTATCGTCCACCTTCTCCGTAGGTTTCACCCACGGCATGAGCTGCGCATAGTGCATGCCCACCAGTTCTGCGCCCGTCCAGCCGCCCACGATGCGGTAGGGCAGCACCTTGGCGCCGGCTTCGTAGCCCTCCATCGGGGCTTCTGCGCCCTCGGGCTTGAAATAGCTGCCCACGAGCACCTCTGCCATCACCGCGCTGACGGGTTCGGCGGTGTAGGGGTTGTACGTGCGCACGCATACATATTTAATATTGGGTCCCACGCAGAGCGCGGTGTTAGAGGGCAGCGTCCACGGCGTGGTGGTCCACGCGAGGAACACGGGCTTGCCCCAGCCCGTCATTTCGGGTTTCGGGTCGAGAATGTCGAACTGCGCCGTGGCAGTCGTGTCCTTCACGTCGCGGTAGCAGCCCGGCTGGTTCAGTTCGTGCGAGCTAAGTCCCGTGCCTGCGGCGGGCGAGTAAGGCTGAATGGTGTAGCCCTTATAGAGCAGCCCTTTCTTGTAAAGTTGCGCCAGGAGCCACCAGAGTGTTTCGATGTAAGAATTCTCGTAGGTCACGTAAGGGTGCTCCATGTCCACCCAGTAGCCCATCTTGTGGCTGAGGTCGGTCCACTCTTTCGTGAACATCATCACGTTTTTGCGGCAGCGGGCGTTGTAGTCCTCAATTGAGATGGTGCGCCCGATGTCTTCCTTCGTGATGCCCAGTTCCTTTTCCACTCCAAGTTCCACGGGCAGGCCGTGCGTGTCCCAGCCTGCCTTGCGGTTCACCTGGAAGCCTTGCATCGTCTTGTAACGGCAGAACACGTCCTTGATGGTGCGTGCCATGACGTGGTGGATGCCGGGATGCCCGTTGGCGGAGGGAGGTCCTTCGAAGAATACGTAGGAGGGACAGCCCTCGCGTTCGGTCATGCTTTTATGGAAGAGGTCCGCCCTGTCCCAGTCTTCGAGGACTGATTTGTTGATTTCAGGGAGGTTTAGGTTGCTGTGTTCTTTGAATTTCATACGTTTGCGAATATTTGGCTGCAAATTTACAAAAAAATCCAATAAGCGGCATTTCCTTATAAGATAATAGGGACTTTAAGGAAAAAGGGGAATAGCCGAGGGTTGGCACGCGCAGTCGCTGCGCAATAAGTTGGGAATGGCTCTTAAAAGTGCGATTTGGAGACAACTTGTTCCCGATTCTTCTCGTTAATGAAACAAAATGAAAGAAAAATCTTTTAGAAAATGGCTTATTTGTCGCCATTCGATTAAACCAACCGACATTTTGCGCAGTCAAAGAGATAAAGACCCGCAAAAGGGTGAGAACATTCACAGAATACAAACCATTAGAACTTACAACCATGAAACGCAGACTTTACACATTGGTTCTTTCCGTAAGCCTCGCGCTCGGACTTAGCGCAATGCCTTACAGCGTGGCACGCGAGCAGGCTCTTTATCTCACAGACAAGATGGCTTATGAACTCCGCCTCAATAGTTGGCAGTACGAGCAGGTTTATCAAACCAATCTCGATTATTTCCTCAGCATCGAAAGCGAACCGCAGGCCTACGGCGCATATTGGACCTACCGCAACGACGACCTTTACTACATTCTCCAAGACGCGCAGTACAGGCTCTATGCCACAATCGACTATTTCCTGCGCCCGATAAAATGGCTCAAAGGAGGCTGGCACTTCACCGTTTGCAACCACTACCGTCCCGGACATTATTATTATAAGCGCCCTGTGGCTTACGTGAGTTACTGCGGCAAGAGCTGGGAACACCGCAAACCCGCACATCGTCCCAATTATCACGCTCACCACGACGGACATAATGCGCACCACGACGGCTATCGCCCCAACGGCGGCGGGCACAGCAATAACCATTCCGGCAACTATCGCCCCAATAACAGCCACAAGCCCGGCACAGGCCAAGGGAACCACGGCAGCGTTGGCGGCGGTTCGCACAAGAAGCCCGGCAATAGCGGCAGCACCGCAGGTCGTCCGAACTTTGGCGGCGGCAACAGAGGCACCGTAACGTCGCGCCCCTCCGGCACTCCCAACAGAGGTCTCAGCGGCAACCTTTCAAACCGCAGCAACACCGGCAACCGCAGCACGCGCCTTAACTCATCCTCACCCTCCCGCGGCAGCCGTACCATCAACACCAACACAGGCAGAAGCCTTTCGCGTAGCCTGTAAAATTCAACCAAAATAATCTTTCAGAAAAGGATGCTCCGAGCAATTCGGAGCATCCTTTTTGCGCTTATCATAGCATATACCGCCTATTTTTAATAATTTTGCAAAGATTATCTCAAACAACCATCGTTTTTTTATGAAGAAATATGTCAGCGACCTGCTTGTAAAGAGCGTGGAGTTCTTGCGGGCAGATTATTTCCTGATGAAACTCGCCGCCGCCGACGGACAGGCATTGCCCGAGATGCGGCCGGGGCAATTTGTCGAGGTGAGAGTGGAACAGTCGGGCACGACTTTCCTGCGCCGCCCCATTTCCATTAACTACGTAGACCGCACAAGAGGCGAACTCTGGCTGCTGGTGCACATCGTGGGCGACGGCACGGCCGCGCTTTCCAAGAAGCAAGCCGGCGACACCGTGAACCTTATGTTCCCCCTCGGCAATGGTTTCAGTCTCGACTACGCCCCCGGCGCAAACGTGCTGCTGGTAGGCGGCGGCGTGGGCACTGCGCCTTTGCTCTACTATGGCGAACAGTTGCGCCAAAAGGGTTGCGAGCCGACTTTCCTGCTTGGCGGCCGCTCTGCAAAGGACTTGCTGCAACTTGAAGAGTTTGGCAAAATTGGCCGCACCTTTGTAACCACCGAAGACGGCAGCGCAGGCGAAAAAGGATTTGTCACCAACCACAGCATCTTGGCGAAAGAGCATTTCGATGCCATAGCCACGTGCGGACCGAAACCGATGATGATGGCCGTGGCACGCTTCGCCTTTTCCCAAGACACGCCTTGCGAAGCCTCGCTCGAGAACCTCATGGCCTGCGGCATAGGGGCTTGCCTCTGCTGCGTGGAGAAAAAGAGCGACGGACACAATGTCTGCGTTTGTAAAGAAGGTCCCATTTTCAAAACTACCGAACTGCAATGGCACAATTAAATGTAAACATAGGCCGATTGGCGTTGAAAAATCCCGTGATGACGGCCTCGGGCACCTTCGGCTACGGCACGGAGTTTGCCGATTTTATCGACCTCGACCGCCTCGGCGGCATCATCGTGAAAGGCACTACGCTCCTGCCGCGCGAAGGCAACGACTATCCGCGCATGGCAGAGACTGCCTCGGGTATGCTCAACTGTGTGGGGCTGCAAAATAAGGGCGTGGATTATTTCTGCGAGCAGATTTATCCCGAAATCAAGGACTACGGCACCAACATGATTGTAAACGTGTCGGGCAGCACGGTAGAGGACTACGCCCTCTGCGCCGAGCGCATCGCCGCCCTGCCGAATATCCCCGCCATCGAACTGAATATCTCTTGCCCCAACGTTAAGAACGGCGGCATGGCGTTCGGTGTCACCTGTGCCGGGGCAGCGTCCGTGGTGAAAGCGGTGCGCAAGGTTTATCCAAAGACCTTGATTGTGAAACTCTCGCCCAACGTGACCGACATTGCCGAAATAGCCCGCGCCGTAGAGGCTGAGGGCGCCGACAGCGTGTCGCTCATCAACACGCTCATGGGTATGAGCATCGACATTGAGCGTCGCCGCTCGCGCCTCAGCATTGGCACCGGCGGACTGAGCGGCCCGGCGGTCAAGCCCGTGGCTTTGCGCATGGTTTGGCAGGTGGCGCGCGCCGTGAACATCCCCATCGTGGGTTTGGGCGGCATTATGAACGCCACAGACGCCATCGAATTTCTCATGGCAGGCGCGACGGCGATTGAAATCGGTACGGCCAATTTCATCGACCCCACGGTTACCGTCAAGGTGATAGAAGGAATCGGCGAGTGGCTCGACCGCCACGGTATCGCCGACGTGAACGAAATTATCGGGGCTTTGGAACAATGAACCTTACGCTTGAAATATGCGTCGGCACCATCGGCGGCGCACTGGCTGCCCGCCGGGGCGGCGCGGACAGGATAGAACTGTGCGCCGCGCTTTCGGAGGGCGGCATCACGCCCTCCGAGGGACTCATTGCTGCCGCGCTGGAAATCGAGGGCATCAAGAAGAACGTGATTATCCGTCCGCGCAGCGGCGATTTCCTATATGATAAAGATGAGCAGCGCGTTATGCTCGCCGATATCCGCACCGCAGTGCGCCTCGGCGCAGACGGCATCGTGGCGGGTGCGCTCCTGCCCGACGGCGGCATCGACACGGAGTTTCTCCGCCGCTGCCTTGACGCAGCCGACGGCCTGCCCTTTACCTTTCACCGCGCCTTCGACCTCTGCAGCGACCCGCGCCGTGCACTCGATCTCCTCATGGCAGCCGGCGTGAGCCGTGTGCTGACATCGGGTGCGGCGGCTACCGCAGAGCAGGGCATACCCCTGCTGAAAGAACTCGTGCGCCAGGGCGGCACGGACATTATCATTATGCCCGGCTGCGGCGTGACGGAGCAAAACGTGGCGCGGATCGTGCGCGAAACGGGCGCAACGGAGATCCATTCCTCCGCCTCCGCCACCGTGGGCAGCAAGATGCTGTTCCGCCACGGCGGCGTGGCGATGGGCAAGGGCGATGCAGACGAATACGCCCGCCGCGAAACTTGCGCAGAGCGGGTGAATGCCTTGAAGCAAATCCTCGACGAAATCTCAGAGGGGTAAAATAGGGCGAAATCTTACGGAAACGCCGCTTTGCTTACGGGCAAGGCGGCGTTGCTCCTACAATATTTTGACACGTCATTTTTTCAAAGTAGCGGCGAAAACTTAACGAAAACGAATTTTTCGCGGCAAAAAGTCCCTTTTTTTAGCATTTGTTTCGCCGTGAATTTTTTCTTTCTTACTTTTGTACCGATTAAGCAGATATTTCTTCCTGCAAAGTATCAACCCAAAACGCTGACGTTTTGCCAAAATAAGGTTGCAGGCACTAAGCAAAAACTATCGTTGAGACGCATTTCGCTAAACTCGCGCAAACTATCAACCAAATTATAATTCATCAAATCTTTTATCGTATGGGTAAGAAAATCTACTCTTTATTCTGCCTCTTCTGTGCGCTCTTCGGAGGCTGCCTCACGGCTTCTGCACAGGCTTTCGAGGCCGCGCCGATTTCTTCGCTTGCCGAAATCACGTCGGGCAGCAACACCTACTACGCCCTTATGGCAGTAGACAAGAAGAATGCCGCCGGCGCGTGGAACTCGCGCAATGAGACATTCCTCTTTGTCAACTCCGCCAATGCTTTCAAGCACTACGTGCAGTTTGGCACGGCGATGACTAAGGACGACATCGTGGGCAAACTCGAAAGCAACCCCGAATATTTCTTCAAACTCGAAACCTCCGGCGACGGCTACAAGTTCCAGAACCTCAAGACGGCGGGCTATTTTTACCAGACCGAGGTGAGCGGAAAGACGTTCACGCAGACCATGTCGTCCGCAACAGAAGAACCGGGCGTTTACACGCTCGAAGCCTATGCGGAAGACTACAATGGCTCCAAGACATTCAGCATCAAGGACGGTGCCAACTACCTCGGACAGTATGCCAGCGGCGCCAACGTGAACAACGACTATACCGAGGCCGGCAAGTTCACCTTTGTCATCTACAAAGTCGCAGCCGCCGCCACGGCCGTCAATGCTTCTTTCTATTATTACAATGCCGACGGCACGCAACTGCTCAATAGCGATGCCTTCATCGGCACAGTCAGCGAATCGGCCAATACGGTGGGTGCGCTTTCCAAGGCTCTGCCCGCTTATGTTGCCGCCAAGTTCTACTCCGACGAGGCATTCACCACTGAAGTCGCTCCCGAAACAGAGGTGACGGCTTCTACGACCTATTATGTCAAGACTGCCTACAACGAAAACTTCATCTATCCCGCCGACAACGCTACTTATTTCGCACTGAAAACGGGCGACAACTATCTCGGCACGACCTTCGGCCTCTCGCCCTCGTTTGAAAACCGCAAGGCCATTGCCCTCACGCTTTCCGGCGACTGGTACAACGGCTATTCGCTCGTGGCTTACGACGGCCGCACGCTTTATTACGACGGCTCGCAGAATATCTATTGGAGCGAAACGGACTATCGCTGGACCATCGACAACGAGTGCAAGTTCAAGGACGCTTCGGGTGAGAAATATCTTGCCGTTTACAGCACCAACTGCCTGCTCAGCACTTCCTTCGCCGCCGAACTCGCCACTTCCGCCGCCACTGCCGCCATGCTTGCCGGTATCGACGAAACGCAGCAGTTCGTTGGCTCTTACGAAAAAGATCAGGCCGGCGTTACCTTCGACGACATTGTAAAAGGCAAAAAGACTTCCGGCTTTGTTGAAGGCACTTATTATTTTATAGAGAATGCCGCCAACACCGCCACAACGCTTTCTGCCGCCGGCGCAGTGCTGGGCAGCGATGCAACCCTTGCCGCTCCGCTCTCGCTCTCTGAAAATCCCGGTTTCGCCGAACTTTGGGTGTATACCGACGGCAAACTCAAGAACCTCAACACAGGTCTTTACCTCGCCGCCTCTACTGACTTGCAGGCAGAGGGCGCATCTTGGACGCTGGCAGCCAACGAACTCGGCGGCGACTATGCTTTCAACATCACCGCAGGCGGCACGCCGCTCGCACTTGATGCCGAAGGCAACGTAACCACCGCCGCACCCGCCGACGACTTCGCCGGCTGGAAGTTCCACAAGGCCACCCGCATCACGCTGCCCCTCATCTTCGGTGACCAAGGCACGTATGCCGCCATCAGTTCGCCCGTCGCCCTTTCCACGGCCGACGTGAACACTAAGATTTATGCCGGAGCCACGTTGCAGGACGGCGTGCTTTATCTCGAAGAAAGCACGATCCAGCCCGGTGCAGGCTACATTATTATCAATAAGGTTTATGCTGCCGAGGTTTCTTTCGACATCGTTCCCGCCGCAGGCGAGGCCTCTTCTCTGCTTTCGGGCACGAACGTTACGCTCGAAGTGGCCGCCGGCAGTGCAGCCGACTACCGCGCCTTCACCTTCACGAGCCTCACGCCGATCTTCGCCGCGCCCGAAACGGCCATCGCCGCCAACACGGCTTACCTTAAAGCCAACGGCACGGCTTTGCCCGAGACCATCAATATCAGCACGAGCCAGCAGACGGGCATCAAGTTCACCTTTGCCGCTCCCGATGCCTCTGCTTCCGCTCCCGTTTACGATCTGAGCGGTCGCCGCACGGGCGGTAGCCTCGGCCGTGGCATCTATATTCAGAACAACCGCAAGTTTTTTGTAAAATAAGATTTACGGTATATCATTATCCCAAAAAGCAACTGCGTGCCGGAACTTTCCGGCACGCAGTTGCTTTTTGGATAATTGTTTATGCTAATAGTATCCTATTCGCGAGGCTGTGATGTTTCGATATCCTTGCTGCCGCGCAGGGCCTGCCAATACACGGCGCAGGCAGTGCAGAAATAAATGGCGGTTTGCAGCCAAAGCATGGAAGTCTCGGCGGTGAGGTCGGAAAGGCGTGCGCCGGCGTTGTTCATCGCTACAAATCCGTGGATGCCGTAAGTGGAGGGGAAAATGCAGGCAAGGGTGCGCCAAAACGGCGGCACCGCGCTCTGCGGCCACGACACGCCGGAGATGAAGAGCAGCAGCACGGAGGTGAACACGATGAGCATGATGCTCGTCTCGCGGTGGCGTATCAGTCCCGAAAGGGTGATGGCGAAGAATATGGCCGCCAAGAGGAAGGGAACGATGAAGAGTGCAAGGTCGTGCGGCACGAAGAGATGGTTGAGGCTGAACAGGCGGGGCACGATGATCAGCACGTAAATCGACAGCGGCAGGTAAATCAGCAGGTACATCGCGGCTTTGCCCAAGACGAACGGTATGGGGTTGGTGGTTTGCAAGCCTGCCGGCACGAGCAGATGCCCCGGGTTGCGCTCGCGGCGCGTGCCCGCAGCCATTCCGATGCCGAGCAGCAGCGTTTGCTGCAACACAAGCATCAGCACGGCGGGGATGAGGAAGGAGGCAAAGCCGTTTTGCGGGTTGTAAAGGCAAATGTCCTTGTACTCAATGGGGTGCTCCACAACCCGCGCCTGTTCCTGCGTGGCTCCGGGCGTGCGCTCCACTTTCAACTTTGCGTTCATTTTCAGCGAGGCGTTCATCGCCGAGGTGTAGACGGCCTTGTAATAGAGCATGCTGCTCATGTCGGAAAATGCGCTTACGGTGGTCTGCTTGCCGGCGGCGAGGTCGGCGGCGAAGGTGCGCGGAACGTTGATGATGCCGTAAGCCTCGCGCCGCTTCATAGCGGCCTTTGCTTCTTCCATGTTGGCAGCGTAGGCCACGATGTGCGCGTCGGGCGTGGCGTCGATGTTTCTCAGAAACTCGCGGCTCTGCGCCGAGCGGTCGTTGTCTATGGCCACCACGGGCACCTCGCGCACCGCTTCGTTTGTGTAGATGAAGCAGTAGAGCAGAGGGTAGGCTATGGGCACTATGAAGAAGAAAATCATCACGCCTTGGTCGCGCAGGGCTGTGCGCCCCTCTGCCAGGAAGTTGCCGAGGGCGCAGCGAAAAAAGTCCGTGAATATATTTTTCAAACGATTGGGCATTTTTGTTTATGCATATATGTTACTTGAATTATACAAAAACAGTAAAAACCGCTTGTCCTGTGTGGCCTAACGGCTCGCCTTATCGAATAAACCCCGAGTCTGAAAGTCTTTCGACTTTCGCCTCGTGCTTTCTCCGCTAAGGCTGCGGTCGGTTTCCGCCCGCCCACACAGGACAAGCAAAAAACAGGAAAAAGTAAAGCATCTCTTCTTTACTAATTATGAGAAAAAGTAAACGTCCACTTTTTTCTGTTTTTTGCTTGCGTCGTTTGAAGCGGGCGGGCACCGACCGCAGCCGCCGGGATTAAGAACGAGCGTGAGCCGATTAGGCTCGCTGGCTCGGCGTTAAGCCCTGCGGCGTAGCCCTTGGGCTTCAAACGAAGCAAGCGGTTTTTATGGTTTTTGTCAAATTCTATATTTATTCAACCAAACGCGCTTGTTTACTCGTTTACTGAATTTGTTGTCTTATGGCACATACTCCATTGTCGTCGTCACCTTGTATATGCGGCGCGAGAGCAGCACGGGCAGCAGGGCAAATGCAAGCAGCGCGAGCAGGAAGGGCCAGGCGGCAAGCAGCGGCCAGCCGTTGAGGGCGGAGTTTACGTAGATGAGGAAATAGTGGCGCAGCGGGAAGAGGAGCGATAGGCCTTGCAGCATGGGGTGCATGGCCATTACGGGAAACGAGATGCCGGCGATGCTGAACGAGATGACGCCCCAAAGCGAGGCGAACGACAGGGCAAGGCGCAGCGTGGGCGCGGCGGCATACATGGCAACGCCCAACCCCTGAGCGGCCAGCACCATGAGCCACACCGCACCGAGCATCGTGGGTATGCCGCACAGGCAGGGGAAACGCAGGTAGCCGTAGACAAGCAGCACGTATATCGTGCCGAGTATGAGGAAGATAACCGTTTGCGGCAAGAGTTTCCCTAAAAGTGCTATAAAGGGCTTGCCGCCGGCTGCGTTGTACCACGCCCGCGTGGTGCCCTCTTTGGTTTCCGTGCCGATGGCGTAGATGGTGAGCATGAAGATGAAAATCATCAGCAGCCCGGGCAAGATGCCGTTGCTCAGGTAGAGGTTGTAGTTGAGCCACGGGTTGCCGAGCGCGTGCATGTCAATCAGCACGGGTTGCAGGAATGCCATAGCCTGCCCCTCGGTTGCTCCTTTCGCGTAGAGCACGCTGCGTGCTGCCGCGCCCGATGCAAGTTCCGACATCGTGCGCATGTCGCGATAGAGCAGAGAGGCGGGCACAAGGAAAGAGTTGTTTGTGTAAAACGACACAGTGGGCACTTCCTGCCGTTGTGCTTTGCGGGAGGTTCCGCGCGGTATGTAGTAAAAGCCGTAAATCTCTCCCCGCTGCATGGCTTGGCGTGCCTCCGTCACGTTGGGGTAGTGCGCCGTTATGTCCGTTTGCTGGAAGGCGTCGAGGTTGCGGGCAATGGAGCGCGTAGTGGCGGTAGCGTCTTCGTCCACCAGCCCGAGCGGCAGGTTGGTGGGCAGGCCGTTTGCCATCAGCGTGAGGAAGAACACGTAGCAAAACAGCGGCGCGCCTATGCCGGCGAACCAGAAAATGGGCTGCCGCCAAAGGCGTTTTATTTCGCGGATGATTACGTTTCGGAGCATTTTTGTCTTTGGTTTGTGCGCAATAAACGGAAATTGGGGCGTTTGCGCTTATTCGCTAGATATCACGCTCATGCCCGGGCGCAGACCTTCCACTGGGCTTTCGGGGGCAGCTTTCACCTCAAAGGTTTTCATGTCAAACTGCCCCGTGGTCTTCGTGGCTTTCCAGGCGGCGTATGTGCCGAGGTCTTTCATGTAGAACACTTTGAGCGTCACCTCCTTGTTGCCGAGCGCGGGAATGGTGGCCTTGAACGTCTTGTTCATGCCGAAGGCGGCGAGGCGGTCTTCGCGCACGTTGAAACTTACCCACATGTCGCTCATAATGGCGATGTTCATAATGGGTGCGCCCGTGCCCACGAGTTCGCCCACGGAGGGGAACACGTCCGTCACTTCGCCGTCGGCGGAGGCGATGAGCCAAGTTTCGTTGATGTAAGAGGTCACTTCGTCCACCGCGCCCTTGGCTTTCGCCACGATGGCGCGGGCTGCGGCCTTGTCTTCCTGCTCCGCGCCGTTCACCGCCATGTCATACTGCGCTTTGGCGGCGCGTTCCGTGGCGAGGGCGGCGTCGCGCTGCGCCGTCACCTCGTCAAACTTTTGCGCCGTCATCACGCCTTGTTCGTAGAGGCGTTTCACGCGGTCGTACGATTTCTGCGCGATGGCCGTGGCGGCTTTCGCCTTTTGCCACATCTCGTAAGCCGCCTGTTTCTGTTCGTCGCGTGCGCCCTTATCCGCCTTCTGCTGTTGTGCCTCGGCAGCCTGCCTTGCGGCGGAGGCTTGTTCGAGTTTCGCCGCTACGTCGGGGGCTTCGAGGCGTGCCAGCGTGTCGCCCCGGCGCACGAAGTCGCCTTCTTTCACGCGCAGTTCGAGAATGCGCCCCGGCACCTTGCTTGATACGCGGTATTCCGTCACGTCTGCCTGTCCCTGAATAAGGTCGGTCTGCGGACGGTAAGCCAGATAACCGCCCACGGCGGCAAGCACCACCAAGCCTGCTACTACGAGCAGGCCGGGCAGGATTTTTGTCAATGAATTTTCTTTGGACATATTTTCTTCTTTTTTGATGTTGTCGTTTGGGGGCCGGAATATCCGGAAAGTCCGAGCCTTCCGGTATTTCCGGGCAATGGCCCGGCTTATTTCAATTCGCCGATGGCTTTTTGGTATTCTGCGCGTGAAATCATGATGTCGATTTGCGCGTCGATCTTGTCGCTATGCGCTTGCAGCCAGGCCGTTTGTGCGGCGAGCAGGTCGCTCGTGGGGATAACGCCCTCCTTGAAACCGAGGCGGGCGGTGCGCAGATTTTCTTCCGCATTGCCCAGATTGCTGAGCGCGAGCGTCAGTTTCTTGTTCGCCTCGTTCACGCGGAATGCCTGCTGCGTCACTTGCAGGCGGATCTTCTCTTCCGCGTCCTCGCGGCGCAGGGTAGCCATGCGCGCCTCGGCGCGTGCCGCGCGTACCTTATATTTCCCTTCGCCCCAGTTCCAAACGGGGATATTCAGCGTTACGCCCACGCTCCACGTGCCTCGGAACTTGCGCTCAAAACCGTTTTTAAGCGCGGGGTTTGTCAGGGCATAGCCGCTCATAAGCGCGAGATGGGGCAGAAACTCCGAGCGTTCCACCTTGATTTTCTCCTTATAAATATTGTCTGCCAACGAGAGTTGCGCCAGTTCCGGGCGGTTGGCTATTGCGCCGTCGGGGTTGGCGTCGATGTTGTCCGTAGGGCAGGGCAGGTTTTCCCATTGCTCGCCGTCGAGCACCAGTTCCGTGTCGAGCGGCAGACCGCAGAGTTCGCACAGAGCCATGCGCGAGAGCGTCAGGCCGTCGCACACTTTCGTCAGCGTCATCTCTGCCTCGTTCAGTTTCACGCTTACCGACAGTTCGTTAGCCTTCGTGGCCACGCCTTCTGCTATCATCTTTACAAGGTCGCTGTCGAGGCGTGCCAGCATGTTGCGGTAACTCTCGGCGAGCGTCTTTTTGTTTTTCAGCGAAACGATTTGCCAGTACGCCTTGTCTACGCTCAGCAGGAGCGACTGCTCTTCAGCGTCGAGCTGCTTGCCGGCCAACTGTTCAGAGAGGCGCGTGATGCGGTCGTACGCCTTTATTTTGCCACCCATATAGAGCGGTTGCTTGAGAATAACCGCGCCGACGGTGAGGTTGCGCGTGTCGGTGTGCAGCGCGTCCACGAGTCCCTGGCCGAGACTGTTGCCGAAGGCGCCTGCCTGCCCGAGATACGCCCCCATGTTCTGTGCCAGCGGCGCGAGTTCGGGGTGTTGTGCGAGGATTTGCCCCGCCATTTGTTGCATCTGCCCGCTCATGGACGTGCCGAGCGAGGAAAGTTTTGCCTTCTGGTCATCGCTGAGGAGCGAGAGTTCGTCGCCCGTGCGCATGTATGCGGCCGTTATGTCAATTTTAGGCAGATAGTTTGTAAACGCTGCCTTGCGCTCATAGTGCGCCTTGTCGATATTGGCGCGCGCTGCGGCGATGGAGCGGTTGTTGCGCAGGGCCATGGCGCGGCAGCTGTCGAGCGTAACTGGCTGACCGGCTGCTGCCGTGAGGCATTGGCAACAAAAGAGTAATACGATACTGAGTTTCTTCATTTTTCTGATAATATTCTTGCGGTGTACGGTGCAAAGATAGTGCAAGGTGAGTGCAATAAAGTTTACTTTAATTGCCGAACCGCCGCCTATCTTCTGCAAAGTTACGCCATTCCTTTGAAACATTGCTTTTCTTATAGGAAATTACGAGTTTTAGGACAGGCTTTTAGTTATTTTTCAATATTAATAGAAACTGTAAAGGAAAAATAGTGGAATGGAAACGAGTAATTTCTAACAGAGTCGGTTTACCCCGCAATTTGCTCCGTCAGATTTTTTCCTAATCCCGAGATAATTTTCGCTTGCTGCCTGCAATTTTTTCCTTTCCTATAAGATTTTTTTTGTTACAAAGTTTGTAACATGTATTACAAAGTTTGTAACATGTGTTAGCAAGTTTGTAATATGTGTTACAAAGTTTGTAACAAAAAATATCCAATATGAGAGGAAAAACTTGTCAGGAGAAAATAAAAAATATCTCCGTGAAAGTAATAATTCTCACGGAGTTAACGGCGCGGGGATTAGGGAAAAACAGGAGTGGATGCAGGGCATCACAACGGATCCACGTCGAAATAGAAATCTACGCCCTTGAAAGCGGGGGCGGAGAGGAGCTGCTCGCGGGCGGAAAGGAGGAAATTGCGCACACGCGCGGGGCTGTGGCCGGCGGGGAGCTTGAGCATGAGTTTGCGGATATACATCAGATGCACGCGCGACACGCTGGGGCGGTCGGGCCCCATAAGGTCGTCCGCACTGAAAGCGGCGTGCAGCAGACGGGCATACTGGGCGGCGGCACTTTCGCAGACCGCCTCTTTGCGGTGGCGCAAGAAGATGTTGATGAGGCGCACCTCGGGCGGGAAACGGAAGGCGCAGCGCTCCGCGAGCTGCGTGCGGTACATGCCTTCGTAGTCGCCCTGCACCACTTGGTCGATGACGGGCAGGTCGGGCTGGCGCGTCTGTAAGATTACCAAGCCTTGCTTGCCTCGGCGGCCGGCGCGGCCCGCCACTTGCGACATCATCTGAAAACTGCGCTCGTGGGCGCGGAAGTCGGGCTGCGAGAGCATTTGGTCGGCGTTGAGTATGCCCACCACGTGGACGTTGTCGAAGTCAAGGCCCTTGGTCACCATCTGCGTGCCGATGAGGATGTCGGTGCGGCGGTGCTGGAAATCGTCGATGATGCGCTCGTAAGCGGTGCGCGAGCGCGTGGTGTCGAGGTCCATGCGCCCGATGCGGGCTTCGGGGAAGCAGGCTTTTGCCACGGCCTCAATCTTCTCCGTGCCGCAGCCTATGTCGCGCATTTCCGTGCCGCCGCAGGCGGGGCAGACGGAGGGCACGGCATACGTGGCGCCGCAGTAGTGGCACACGAGGCGGTGGATATTTTGGTGGAACGTGAGGGTCACGTCGCACCGCTGGCAACGCGGCGTCCAGCCGCACGCGTGACATTCGAGCACAGGTGCATAGCCCCGGCGGTTTTGAAAGAGGATCACCTGCTCTTTCGCGCTGAGCGCGGCGCGGGTCTCCTCGAGGAGGGCGGGCGAGAGCGGCGTTTTCATCAGTTTCTTGCGGCGCAGTTCCTTCACGTCGGCCACGGCGATGGCGGGGAGGGGCACGCCGGAGAAGCGGCTGCGGAGCGTGACCAGTCCGTACTTGCCCGTTTCGGCGTTGCGGTAGGTCTCGATGGCGGGCGTGGCTGTGCCGAGCAGCACCTTGGCTCCAGCGAAGCGTGCCAGCACGATGGCGGCATCGCGGGCATTGTAGCGCGGCGCGGGGTCTTGCTGCTTGTAGCTCGTTTCGTGCTCCTCGTCCACAATGATCAGCCTGAGATTTGCGAACGGTAGGAAGAGCGAGGAGCGCACGCCGAGTATGAGGGGAAAGGCGCGGGGAGAAAGCTGCCGCCGCCATAGTTCCACGCGCTCGGCATCGGGAAACTTGGAATGATATACGCCCATCTGCTCGCCGAACACGCGTCCGAGGCGGGCGGTGAGCTGCGTGGTGAGGGCTATTTCTGGCACGAGGTACAGCACCTGCCCGCCCGCTGCCAGCACCTCGCGTATGAGTTCGATGTAAACCTCGGTCTTGCCGCTCGATGTTACGCCGTGGAGCAGGCAGACTTCCTTTTCTCGCCAAGCCTCGCGTATCTCGCCGCAGGCTTTCTGCTGCGCCTCGCTCAGCTGGCGCGTGAGGGCGGAGGGCATGGCCTTGTAAGCGGCGAGGCGCTCCGTTTCCACCTCGAAACTCTCCAAGAAACCGCGTCGGCGCAGGGCTGCGTAAGCGGCGTCGCTGCCTGCCTCGCCCTGCGTGAGCGCTTGCTTGCTCACGCTTTGCAGGAGCGTGTAGTTTTTAAGACTGAGGGCGGCGGCGCAAGCAGAGAGGTCGAGGTAGCGCAACAGGAGTTTCTCTTGCGCCGGGGCGCGGCGGAGCGCATCGAGGGCATCGTTGAGGGCCGTTTCGTCGAAAAGGTGCTCTGCCAGCCGGCAGCGCGTTTCGCGGCGCGGCTTGAACGCGGCGGCCATGCGCTCCATCACCTCCGCTGCGCCCAAGGCGAGGAGGCGGCGCACGGCGGGCAGGAGGTTGCTGCGCTTCATGGCCTTCTCGAGATCGGCGATGCTGATGCCACCCTCGCGCGGTAGGGCGGCGAGCAGGGCGGCATCGCGCGGCGAGAGCGTGTCGTCGTCGGCAAAGTCGGGCTGCCGGGCCACGATCGTCTCGCTGCTGGGCTTGAGGCCGGAGGGCAGGGCGGCTTTGAGCACTTCGCCTTCTGTACACATATAATAAGATGCCATCCATTCCCACAGCTGCATTTGCAGTTCGTTCACCACGGGCTGCTCGTCAAGCAGTTCCTCCACGCTTTTCAGCCGTACGCCGTCGCCGGGCGCGTCGCCGTGGAGGCGCAGGATAAGCCCCGTGTACCGCCGCCGCACGCCGAAAGGCACGACTACGCGACAACCCGCCTTTGCCCGCTCTTCAAGGGCGGGCGGCAGCAGGTAGGTGTAAGCGCCTGGGGCGGCGAGAGGAAGGAGAATATCGGCGAACATGGAAATTGGAATGATTTTAGTAAACAAGTAAACAAGTAAACGAGTAAACAAGTAAACAAGACAGAAATGTCGTGCAAGCGAGCGCAATTAAGTTTACTTAAATTGCCGAGCGCAGCCGACATTATGTAAATGTCTTGCTAATTTATATTCTATATGAGAAACTTGTCTCGTCTACTCGTTTCCTTTGAGATTTTTGCTTTTGAGATTTTCGGCTGCACTCGGCAATAAGAGCAAGCTCTATTGCTCTCGCTTGCACGAAAATTTCCTTGTAAACTCGTCTACTAATAAACGAAGAAAAATTTTGCCCGCAATATAATAGGGTTGGCGGAATGGCGGAGGGTTACGCGCTTATCGCGCGTGGCATTTTTGTGCCAATGGCGCAAAAATGCCGAATGTAATAATCGCGACCTACGTTTCCCCGGGGCGTTGCCCCGGGCTGTGGGCAACCATTGGGCTTACAGCCCGCCCCTGCGCCGTAAACTGCGATTACGAAACTACCCCTACTTGCTAAACACGCGGGTAAACGACTTGGGGCATTCGGTTTCGAAATGCAGCAGCTGGCGCGTAATGGGGTGATAGAAACTGAGGCGGAAAGCATGGAGGGCGAGGCGGCCGATGGGGTTGTCGCCGTTGCCATACTTGATGTCGCCGCAGACGGGGCAGCCTAGGTCCTGCGCGTGGACGCGGATCTGGTTTTTGCGCCCCGTTTCGAGTTTCAGTTCGAGGAGCGTGTAGCGGCCGTTGGTGCGTATGGTGCGGTAGTGCGTGATGGCATACTTGCCGCCGCCGGGGTCGTTGGGCGAGGAGTAGGTGAAATATGCCTTATTGTCTTTCAGCCAACTCTCCACCGTGCCTTGCGGCTGCTGCGGCTGGCCCGAGACGAGGGCGTAATAGCGGCGGTCGGCAACGATGTCGCGCCAGTTGTGCTCTAAAATCTGCTCCGCTTCGAGCGTCTTGGCATAGATAAGCAGGCCGGAGGTGTCGCGGTCGAGGCGATGCACCACGTGCGCCCGCTCCTTGATGTGGCATTTGTGGAAATAATCGTCGAGAATAGTCTTGACGCAGAGCGAATGGTGCGAGGTGGCCATCGAAAGGATACCGATGCTCTTCTCAATAACCACGAGGTGCTGGTCTTCGTAAATGAGTTTCACGAAATTGCTCCGCAACTCCGTTTTGGGCTTTGACTTGCTGATTTCCACCGTCATACCGGGGCGCAGGGCGAAGTCGTAGGCACGTGTTATCTTTTTGTCAACGAGCACGCCGCCGCCCGTGAGAATGGCCTTGGCGCGGTTGTGGCTGATGCCGTTGAGCGATTTCTGTATGAACGGAAGCAGCGTGTCGGCTTCCTTGACCTTGAAGGTTGTGTAGCGGTATTGTGCGTTGCTGCGCATGGTTGTGAAAGGTATGATGTGTTCAATTAAATTACGCGTAGATTGAATTGAATAAGACAAAAACAATCAAAACCGCTTGTCCTGTGTGGGCCTTACGGCTCGCCTTATCCGAGTAGGGGCGTTTTGCAAAACGCCCGCCGTTTGCGCCGAAAGGCTCGACTAATGCAGTTAACCGATTACCGGGCGTTTTGCAAAACGCCCCTACTGGCTGCGGTCGGTTCCCGCCCGCCCACACAGGACAAGCGGTTTTTATGGTTTTTGTTTAAAATCCTTTTGATTAATTCAACCTACAGGCTTAAAGAAGTTCTCTCCTAAAACTGCATCGTGATGCGGCCGTTGATTTGCAGGCCGGTGAGATAGTTGGGCACGGCGTACTGCGTATTGCTGATGTCGGTGACCCAGTAGTAGGAGTTGACGTTCTTGATGCCCAAGAGGTTGAAGGCATCGAGTCCGAGCCATACGTTCTTGAAGATTTTGCCGAAGCCGTGCTGAATGTGCCGGTCTTCGTTTTTGACGAGGCGGTAGCTCATGCCCACGTCCACGCGCTTGTATGCCGGGGCGCGGAGCGTCTGCTGGCTGCGCTCGCTGCGCGGCGGTCCGAACGGCAGGCCGTCGGCAAAGGCGGCTTTGAGCGTGAAGCGCCAGCGCGTGCTGCCGGGGAAGTAGTCCGTGAAATAGAGCGACACGTTGTAGCGTTGGTCGGTGGGGCGCGGTATCCACACGCCGTCGATCTTTTCTTTCGTGCGCATCAGCGAGAACGTAATCCAAGAGTCCGTGCCCGGCACAAACTCGCCGAAGAGCTTGAAGTCGATGCCGGCTGCATAGCCCTTGCCCACGTTGCGGCCGTAGTAGACCACGCGCACATTGTCTACCGTGTACGGAATGAGGTTCGACAGCGCCTTGTAATACGTCTCCACCGTGAAGCGGAAGGGGCGGTCGAAGAGGCGGAAGGTGTAGTCGCTGCCGAGGACGAAGTGAATGGAACGCTGCGACTTGATGTTGCGGTTGAGGTTCACCGTGGCCGCGCCGTGGAAGAGCGTCGTGTCGCGTATCTCCTTGTAGAAAGGTGCTTGGTAGTAGAAACCCGTGGCGAAGCGGAACGTCCATTTTTCTGCCTTGGCGGGCAGGAAGCCCACAGAAAGGCGCGGCGAAACGAGCGTCTCTTTGTTCCAGTCCCACGACGTGAGGCGCAGGCCGTAAGTGAGGTTAAACAAGCCCGCCTTCGTCTTGAAGCGCCACGTGTCTTGCGCAAAGGCGTTCCAGCGGTTGTTGGAGAGGTCGCTTTTGGCGCGCAGGCTGTAAATAAGCGAGAGCACGTCCTCATCATAGGGCAGGGAATAGCCCATAGAATCGCGCATCTCCCACTCGCGGGCATTTTCCTTGATGCTTTGCCGCTGCCATTCCACGCCTGCCTGCAAGGTGTGGCTTTTGAAGCGCGTACGGAATTTCAGAGCCGTGTTGAACACATTGGCCCGCAGGCGGTTGCGGGCATGCTCCATATAAGTGCCCACGCCGAAATAGTCGGCAGAAATGGCATCTTCGAGCCAGTATTCGCCGCTGATGTCGTAGGTTTCCTCTTCGCGCGTGGTGAACGAAGAGCATTGCAGGGCGAGGAAGGTTTCGGGGTTGAAATGATGCGTGAGCGTGGCAGAGCCGAAGAGCGTTCGGAAAGCGTCTTGCTCCTTGCCGTCGAAATACACCTTGAACGACTTGGCATTTTCCATCGTGCCGAACTTCGTTTCGCGCTCCTTGGGCACGAAGTCGTAGCGGTTGTCGCTAATGTTGCCGAGCACGTCGAGCGACCACCGCTTGTTGGGCCGCCAAGAGAAGAAAGCCTGCCCGTCGATAAAGTTCGGGCGGTATTCGGCATCTGTGTCGAGCGTGCCGAGCAGGTAGCGCGTGGTCTTGTAGCGCAGCGACGCCATAAGGCTCACGTGCTTATTGCCCCAGCCCACGTAGCCGCCGGCTCCGAGCGCGGAAGCCTGCACCGAGGCCTCAAACTCTTGCGGACGCTTGTAGGTGATGTCCAAGACCGACGACATCTTGTCGCCGTAGCGCGCCTCGAAACCGCCGGAGGAGAAGTTGATGCTTTCCACCATGTCGGGGTTGATTATCGAAAGCCCCTCTTGCTGCCCCGAGCGCACGAGCATCGGGCGATACACCTCCACACCATTTATATATACGCAGTTTTCGTCGAACGAGCCGCCGCGCACGTTGTATTGCGAGGACAGTTCGTTGTGGGTCGATACGCCGGCCTGCGTGGCAATGATTTCTTCAATGGCGTTGCCCGTGGTGGAGGGCATGAGTTTCGTGTCGGGCACGGCGATGCGCTCCGTAGAGCCGAGCCGCAGGGATTGCGCCTTGACCACAGCCTCGCCGAACTCCTGCATGCCAAACGGCGGCAGCACGACGTCGATGCGCACCGAGTCGCCTGGCGAGCGCACGAAGCGCTTGCGCGTTTCGTAGCCTATCATCGAGAACACCACGGTCACCGTGTCGGCCTTGCTGCAATAGAGCGAGTATTCGCCTTTAAGGTTCGTGACGGTCAGGGCTGCCTGTCCCTTCACCCTGACGCTTGCCAGTTCTATCGGCGTGCCCGCATCGTCCTTCACTGTGCCGAACACACGGCAACGCCCTCCCTCGCTCTGCGCAAAGAGCAGCGAGGGAAGCGTCAGCAACACGGCCGAGAGCCATAGCCGAAAGGCGGAATTTATGTTTTTGAGATAATAAGAAAACATCTTTTAGAATGGCATTTCCTCGGGTGGCGGCACGGGGAAGGGGTCTTCGTTGGCGGGCGGCGCGGCGTTGATTTTCGAGCCGATGGCCTCCTCTGCGCCGGCGGCGGGAATATAGTTGTCGTCCTCGGGATTTTCAAATCGGGCAAACTTTCCTTTGAAGCGCAGGCGCACGTCGCCCACCGAGCCGTTGCGGTGCTTGGCGATGATGATTTCAGCCATGCCGCGCAAGTCGCGCCCCTTTTCGTCGGTGTAGAGATGATAATATTCGGGGCGGTGGATAAAGAGCACCATGTCGGCGTCTTGCTCGATGGCGCCCGATTCGCGCAGGTCGGACAGTTGCGGACGCTTGCCTTCCAAGCCCTCGCGCCCCTCCACGCCGCGGTTCAGCTGCGAGAGGGCGAGGATCGGGATATTCAGTTCCTTGGCAAGGCCTTTGAGCGAGCGGCTAATCTTGGAAACTTCCTCCTGGCGGCTGCCAAACTGCATGCCCGAGGCGTTCATGAGCTGCAAATAGTCGATCATAATGAGCTTCACGCCGTGCTCGCGAACGAGGCGGCGGGCTTTCGTGCGCAACTCGAAGACCGAGAGCGACGGCGTGTCGTCCACGAAGAGCGGCTTGCCGATGAGGTCTTTTACCTTATAGTCCAGCTGGCCCCACTCGTAGGGCGCGAGCTGTCCGCTCTTGATTTTCTCGCCCTCAATCTCGCACACGTTCACAATCATGCGGTTAACCAGCTGCACGTTTGCCATTTCGAGCGAGAAGAAGGCCATAGGAATCTGTTGATCTACGGCGATGTTCTTCGCCATGCTCAGCGCGAAGGCGGTCTTACCCATTGCGGGGCGTGCGGCGAGGATTACGAGGTCGGAGTTTTGCCAGCCGGAGGTTATCTTGTCCAACTCGTGGAAACCGCTGGCGATGCCGCTCAGGCCGTCGCCGTGCGAGGCCGCCTTTTGCAGCATGTCGTAGGCTTCCTTGATGACGGGGTCGATTTGCGTGTAGTCCTTTTTAAGGTTCTTCTGCGAAATCTCGAACAGTCCGCCCTCGGCTTCCTGCATGAGCTTGTCGATGTCCTGCGTCACGTCGAACGCCTTTTCTTCAATGTCGCTCGTATAGGTGATGAGGGCGCGTGCCGTGGCTTTCTGCGCGATGATGTTGGCGTGATACTCGATGTGGGCCGACGAAAGCACCATGCCGCTCAGCGCGGTGATGTAAGGCGCGCCGCCGGCTTCCTCAATCTTGCCCATGCGCTCCAGCTTATCCGTGACGGTAAGGATGTCCATGGGCTGGTTCTCGATGTTGAGGCTTTGGATTGCTTCGTAAATGATTTGGTGGCGCGGGTCGTAGAAGCTTTGCGGCTGCAATATCTCATTGACGCGGAAATAGGCGTCGCGCTCTATGAGCAGGGCGCCGATAACGGCCTTTTCGAGGTCCACGGCCTGCGGTTGCAGGCGGCCTTCCGTTTCTGGCGCGGGCTTGCTACGCCGTGAACTTTTGCTGGAATTATATGGAGGCATATATTATTATATGTAATTGTAGAATTGATTGATAATAATATTTTTGAAAAGAGAGTAGTATAACTCGAAGCCGTTATGTTTTCTATGTTGTCTTTTTTATTTTTGCAACAACTTGGACAACTTAAAACAACTTTTTTACAACTTATGCTGTCGTTGTATTTGCGACAACAGGGACAACTTCACGACAACTTGCAGTTGTCTTTCGGCGCGGCGGGCGTATAAAATACGCCCCGTTGTCCCGGTTGTCGTCATATTAAGCGCATAATTGTCAAATGCGAAGTTGTCTTTTGTTGTTTATGTTGTCGTTTTTATTTCACGACAACATAAACCTTATTGTTCCCCCGCCTGCCTTTCGTAGCAGCCCATATCGGGCGCTTCGTCGGCGAGGCGGTTTTTGCCCAGGCGGTCTTCGGGATAAGTGAGCGCGGAAAGCTCGGCGTTGGCCTTGTTGAGCGCGCGCGAGGTGGGCGAAAGGTTGAATTTGTAAATCAGCTGCGCATCGTCGAACGCAGGCTCGAAGCCGGCGGCGCGGTCGGCGGAGGTGCGTCCGTCGCCGTCCCACAGGCAGTCCACGAGCCGCTCGTCCTCGTAAGGCGGCGTATTGAGTAGGCAGTTGAAGAAGCGGTACTCGAAAGCGTCCTCCGTGTAAGCCGAGTGGTTGCCCATAATATCGTCGTCCTTATTGCCCGTCACGATGCAGTTGATAAAGTCGAGGCGTTCGAGCGGCGTGCGTTGCTCTCCGAGACAGTTGGAGAAGTCGAGCGCCACGCCGTAGCCGCCCGTAAAGGGGTAGAAGCGGGCGATGGTGCAGTGGGCAAACGTGTTGTCGCCGCCGTGCAGCTCCACGCAGTTGCCGCCGGCGTTCGTGATTTGGCAGTTGCCCACGTAGATGTTTGCCATCGTGGCGGTGAGGCAGTTGTTTGTGGCGTTGTGCAGGATAGAGTTTTCCATCACGAGCTTCTCGCGCGTCAGGTCGTCGCCCGCTTCGAGCGTCAGTCCCGTCTTGGAACTGTGCAGGTCGAGGTAGTTGATGTAATTGCCGTAGCTTTGCGCTTTCAGCGTCACGCCGCCCCATTGTCCCGGCACGCGGTCGTAGGGCTGCCCCTCAAACATATTCTCGAAGCGGTCGCCGCGCATCACTACTGGCTTGTCCAGCGTGCCGAGCACGAGCAGCGTACCGTAGACGATGAGCCGCGCCTCGCCGTGAAAGTAAAGCCTTGCGCCGGCAGGCAGCGTGAGCGTCGCGCCCTCTGCCACTACGAGGCTGTCCTTGATGCGGTAGGGGCGGGCGGCATCGAGCGTGCGGTCGTCCGTAATCGGCGTGCTCGGCAGATTGATGACCGACTGCCCCGTAGCGGTGAGCTTCACCTTTTGCACCGCGCCGCCGCCCGTCTGGAACACGAGGCGGTCCTCATGGCGCACCGGCTCGTCCGTGTCGAGTTGCGGCGTGTTGGCAAAAAGGTAAATTATGATGCTGTCCTTACCCATCACTTCAAAGTCCGTTGCGCTGCCGCCCGCGAGCGGCGTGCCGTCTACATTCACCTTGAAGACCGAGCCTGCGCCGCCTTCGAGGTAGACGCTCGGCAGGGCAATGGTCTTATCGGTGGGGTTGTAGGCAGTGAGGCGCACCGTTCCCGTAGGCATTCCGCTCACAATGGTGTCAAACGCCACGGAGTCTGCCGAGAAGTAAAGGCGGTCGTCGGGCGATGTGGACACGTCCTCGTCTGAAAGGCACGAGGCGAGGGAGCAGAGCAGCAGGGACAATAATATAATAATGGGTAGTGGGCGCATAGAGCGTTGTAAAAGCCGGGGCGCATCGCCTGCGCCCTTTCTCGGTACGCAGGCAACGCGCTTCCGTTGCATTTTTATTTATTAGGAATATTTACAAGAATGTCGAGCAGATGATCCCAAACCATTTGCACGGTGGGGATAAGCAGACGCTCGTCGGGCGAGTGAACGCCGCGCAGCGTGGGCCCGAAGCTCACCATGTCGAGGTGGGGATATTTCTCGCTGAACAGGCCGCACTCCAAGCCGGCATGTATGGCGAGGATTTTCGGCTCCTTGCCAAACAGGCGCTTGTAGCTTTCCTCGGCAATCTTCACGATGACGCTGTTGGGGTTCATCTTCCAGCCGGGATAGCCCTCGTTGGTCTCCACCTCTGCGCCGCCGAGGCGGAAGGCCGCGCGGATTACTTCGGCCATGTACTCGCACGCGCTGCCCACGCTGCTGCGCTGGCTCGTGGTTACCTCCACGATGCCGTCGAGCTTGTGTATGCTCGCAAGGTTTGAAGACGTTTCAACCAGCCAGTCCAAGTCTTGGCTCATCGCGAACACGCCGTTGTGCACGGCTTGCAGCGAGAGCAGCATGGCTTGCGCCGTCTTGCGGTCGATGGCCTTGGCAGCGGCGGGCTGGCTTTCGAGGTAAAACTCCATTTCCTTTTCCGTTACGGAATATTCCTCCGCAGCCTGCGCCGCCAGCACGTTGAGGTCGATGCGCATCTGCTCTTTCTCGGCAAACGGCACTGCGCACACGGCGAAGCCCTCGCGGGGAATGGCGTTGTGCAGGCCGCCGCTCTGAATGTCTACGAGGCGCAGGTCGGTCTTTTCAAGTTCCGCCATGAGATAGCGCACGAGCAGTTTGTTGGCGTTGGCGCGTTTCTTGTTGATGTCGTCGCCCGAGTGTCCGCCCGTCAGCCCTTTCACGCCGACTTTGAAGCAGAAATAGCCTTCGGGCACGCTCTCTTCTTCAAATTTGAAGCGGGCCGTGGTGCGCACGCCGCCGGCACAGCTCACGAACATCTGCCCCTCGTCTTCCGAGTCGAGGTTGATGAGGAAGTCGCCTGTCATAAAGCCTGGCTGCAAGCCCATTGCGCCCGTCAGGCCCGTTTCCTCGTCGCGCGTGAAGAGGCACTCGATGGGGCCGTGCTTGATGTCGCTCGATTTGAGGATGGCCATTTGCATGGCCACGCCGATGCCGTCGTCTGCGCCGAGGGTAGTGCCGCGTGCCTTCATCCAGTCGCCGTCCACGTAGGTTTGGATGGCGTCGTTGTCGAAGTCAAACTCCACGTTGGCGTTCTTCTCGCACACCATGTCGAAATGGCTTTGCAGCACCACGGTCTTCATCTGCTCGCAGCCCGGTGTGGCGGGCTTCTTGATGAGCACGTTGCCCACGGCATCGACGAGCGTTTCCAGTCCGAGGCTTTCGCCGAAGGCTTTGAGGAAGTTTATCATCTTTTCTTCCCTCTTGGAGGGGCGAGGCACTTTGTTCACCTCTGCAAAGCAGTCGAACACGACGGCCGGCTGCAAATTTTCTTTTCCGTTCATAGTTATTTATTTTCTTGTTCTTGGTTTATAGTATCGGTTTCTGTTTCTTGTTCAATCGGTTCGCTGTCAATTATTTCCTTATCCAGTTCCAGCATCTTGTTCGACCTTTTCCTTGTCACGGCATACCACCATACGAAGCACGCCGCCAGGGGCACAAGGAAATATATGGCAACTCCTCTAAACGGCGTGAGGTATCTGTAATACCAAAAGTAATAGGCAAGGAAATGATAAGTGAAAAAAATAAATGCGGGCTCTATGAATGCAGCTTTCCGGGCATGAGGGTAGGCCTCTCCGTCGAACTTGTAATGCGCGTAATGGTAGCCGGCGGACATACCGCAAAGCATATACATAGGCATAAGCAACACCGCCAAATAGAAAAGCACCAGCAGGAATAATTCCAAGGTTATGTCATAATTATCCATGATAAACCACAGATGCAACATGCTTTCCAACACGCCATAACCAAGGCCCTGTGTCGCGCCGACCATTACGTAGTCGTAACGAAATTTCATGGCAAAATCCTCTTTCTCCAACAAATTCCCGGGAGCGATAGTCGATACGCCGCAATATAGTATTGGCACAAATACGATGGTGAACAATGCATAGCGGGCGAGGAGTTCCATGGAGGTGAAAGTGCGCTCAGGCGTCATCGTTCCCATGATGAGCCAATTAATTCCAATGAAACAGAGCATACAAAAAGCCCCTACAAAGCCTGTCCCGGCATAAAGGCCTGTCGTCATCGGGGAAAAGGCATCTTTCCTCGGGGAGCGGCGGGAGATATACCACATCAGGATAAATGGAGGGAGATACGCAGGAAGTACTCTTATGTCTACACCTTTTCTCATAGTTTTCGCAGTTGCACTGAATAATTAAAACGCTTTTTTCTCTTAATTATTGTGCCTTTTCTATATTATATTTTGCTTGTCGGTTGAATTAGAAATTATCACGATAAAGGTATTAACTGCCTGGAATTTTCGTGCAAGCGAGTGCAGAGCCGAACTTGTTCGGGCTATGCCGAGCGCCGCCGAAAATCTCGAAGAAGAGGCAGTACGGAGCGATAACCGGGGACGAAGTCCTCGGGGGAGGCTGCTGCACTGATTCTGCCTGGAAGGCAGTACGCCTGTGGCAATGAATAAAGTGCCTGTCCTGTGGCGTAGTGCCTTCCAGGCACATCGTCCTTGCCTTGCCTATCCGAGGACTTCGTCCCCGGTTATCGTCGCTACGCTCCGTAGTGCCTTCCAGGCAGTTAACACCTAAATCAAACGACGCGTAAAAGTTGTATGCGTGCGGCTGAGAGTTGGTGCTGCGAGGCAGAAAATTGTTTTTTGCTGCTTTTCCGTTAGTTCCCCGCAATTGCGGGGCAGCTTCCCCACAATTGTGGTGTGCCTTCACCACAACTGTGGTGCAACTTCCCCGCAATTGTGGTGAAGTGAAAATGACGGGCGAAAAAATGATTTTCACGGCAAGGGGATTGATTTCTAAGGATCTATAAAGAGGGGAAAGCGGGGGCGGCGGCTGATGTGCGTATTTGCTACACCATTAAACTGACTTGCACCGAAATATCGTTTTTCCACGCCGAGGCTATGCGGTCGGGGCCGCTGCTTTGTTCCGAACGGTTGAAATAGCGCAGGGAGGAAAGGCGCAGGGCGAGGGAGAGCCACGGGGCAGGGCGGTAGGCGGCGAGGGCTGTCCACTTCATGCCGTGGTAGAAAAAGGAGGAAAAGGCGGCGGCGTGGGGCAACTGCGGGTCGTAGGCATAGACGGCAGACGCGTAGTCGTCGGTGAAGAACACTGCGCCGAAGCCGCCCACGCGCCAATGCTTTCCCGCAGCATAAGCCCCGCGCAAGTAGCACAGCCAGCCAAAGGTGGCCGCTTCCGTTTGGCTCGCCGCAAGTGTGAGGTCCGCACCGCCGCGCACCTGCAACCTATCATCGGTGTAGCCGGCTTGCAGACGGGCGCGGTGCTTCTGCACATATTCCATATAAGGCTTGTGGCCCGAGATGTCGTATTGCCGGGTTTTGAAACGGTAACGCGCCAGCAGTTGCCAGTGCCTGCGGAACGTCCATTCGCCCTGCGCTTGCAGTTCCAATCCGTTGGAGGGTTGCGAGGCACGATATACGGGATGGGGAAAACGAAACAGGTCGATGTAGGCGGAATAAAGCCCCCGGCGACCGGCACGAAAGGCGGAGGAGAGCATCAGCCCCGTTTCGTTGGTCAAAGATGAGCCTTGCTGCAACGTTTGTCCGAGAAAACTGAAATAGCCGGGGCTGAAATGCCTGATGTCTGCTTGCAGCGACCAGTCTTTCGGGTGGGCGAAGCGCACGATGTTGCGGGTGGCGATGTGCGCGGCGTGGTCGAGTGCCGTTTCGCCCTCGATGTGCCAACGCCCGAAGCGGGCGGCGTAGTCGAGCGAGGCATTGCCGCAGGTCGTTCCCCGAAAGGCGTCTGCCGTGTAAGGGCGCAGTTCGGGACTGTAAGGCAGGGCGAAGTGCGTCATTGCGCCGTTGAGGCTCACTTGGAAGCGGTCGTGCCGAAACCCCACGCTGCCGCCCGCGCCGAGGCTGCGCAGATTGCGCTCGCGCTCCATTTCGCGGATCGTGCGGTGCAGGCCGGTGGTGAGGATGCTGCGCACCGTGTCGCCGTCGAGCCGGGCATCGAGGTGGCGCAGGGAGGCAAACGCCGTGGCGTGCCAATGCCCGTTCTGATAACTGAGGCCTGCGCCACGCAGGAAGCGACATTCTTCGGCCGAGGTGTGCGGCCGCAAGTTGTGCGGCAGTGCCGGCTGATTGCCTGCCGCCATGGAGCGCGTGGCATAAAGCGCATTGCCGGCCGTAAGTCCCAGACCGAACCGCGCTTCATAGTCTCCCACATAGCAGGTCAGCCCTTTGATGCCGCCTATCTCGGCATAGCCCGACAGGTAGTCGTAGGGGCGATTGCCCAAGCGGGCGAACGGCTCGCCGCCGTCCTTGTCGGCGGTCAGTCCGAGGCGCAGCAGTCCTTTGGCCTCATAGCGGTAGCGCAGCACATTGCGCATATTGTTGCCCCAATATACAGAGTTGGGATTTTTGTCATATTGCGCCCGGTCGATAGGTTTGTATGCGTCGCGCTTGTAAAGCGGCACGTCCAAACGGGTTTCGAGCGCGTGCTTGCCGTCTTTGAGTCTCTGCCACAGCGAGCGCGGCTCACCAGCGGGCGGTGTGCAGGTGGCGAAGAGGTGGAAGAAGTGGCGCGTGTCGAAATGCCAGCCCGGCACGAACATCAGTTCACCCAGCGAGCGCAGTCCGCCTTTCCGTTCGCGGTAGGCGAGGAGGGAGTCGGCTTGTGCTTCGGTCACGAAAGGGAGTTGTAGGAGTTGTGCGCGCGTGGCGGCGTTTACGTCAAGCGGGGCGCGGTGCAGTTCTTCAAACAGTGCGATTTGCTCCTCCGTTTCTGCCTCTTCGCCGTTGCCGTTCAGGTAGTTGTCGATGAAGTCCGCCCACGTGAGGCTGTCGCCGTCCGTGATGTTTTGGGCAAAAATACTGCCGCCCGGGAATAATGGCTGCAAAAGGAATATACTCGCGGCAATCGTAGCGAGATAAAGGCGTTTTGCTGGTAGAATGCGCTTTATGATTAAGGCGGGAAACATCTACAAATAAATAGAGGCGCATTGATGAGCGCCTCTTATTGATAAAGGGTTGACGATGTTGCGACAGTTTAGGAAGCGTCGGGATTGTGGCGGCCTGAAAGGCCAGTTGCTGCCCATAGCCCAGGGCAACGCCCTGGGTGGAAGGGACGCATTGATAAAAGTGTCGCGCTCTGTAAGAGCAACATCCTTTATGAGGGGCAACGCCCCGCTGCATTGCGAGTTACGCGCCTTGGCGCGTGGCATTTTTGCGCCGATGCGCAAAAATGCCAATAGTCTTGCTTATTGCGCAGTCTACCCGGGGCGATGCCCCGGGCTGGGAGCAACAATTGGGCTTACAGCCCGCCTCAATTATCTTCCAGTCTTATTTTTCCAAATTAAGCGAACCGGAGCCAATCATCTGTCCGTCGGCAAAGATGTGGGCGCTGTAGCGTCCGGCACCGAGGAACTCGCTGACGGGCACGTACATCGTGATGCGTACTTCCTGCCCCGTGTATTCCACGTTCTTTGCGGCGGAATATTCGATGTTTTTGTTTTCGTAGGCAAAGGTGCCACTGGGATTTACTACCTGCTGGTTGGGCTTCATCATGCGCACATAAACCATGCGGTTGCCGGTTTCGGCCGTGACGTTGCGGGTAATGGTGAAGGAAACGCTGAAGCGGCGTATGTCCTTGCTCTTGCGTGCTGCCTTGCCGTTGTTCTTGAGCGGTTCGATGCTTACGGCTGTGGCGTTGAGTTGTGCGGCAATGGCCACCTTCTCCGAAAGACCGGCGTTGCGCTCGTTCAGACCCGATATCTCGCTCTTGGAGCGTGCGGCGTCGGCGAGAGCGGCGTCGCGCTCGCCCATCAGCGCTTGGTTGAGCTGTTGCAGCGAGTCTACCTGGCGGATATAGTCTTTGAGCACCTCGCGCACGGTGGCCAATTCCTTTTTCAGTCGGAGGATTTCGGCCGCGCTGGCGTTCTTCACGTTTTTCAGTTCTTTGAGCAGGCTTTCTGCGCGGCGTTGCTCCGCATCGAGGCGTGCCACGAGGCTGTCGTCGCGAATTGTTTTCTTCATCTCGCCATATTGCAGCGCAAACTCGGCGTACTGGTTTTCCATTTCCTGTTTGTCGAGTTCGGCAAGCTGGCGCAGTTCTTCAAGTTCCTTTTCTTTGTCTGCCAGTTTCTTGGAGTCGGAGTTGCAGCCCGTAAGCGTGACTCCCAAGCCCAAGGCGGAGAGGCAAAGCGCGGGTAATAGGCGGAGGTGTTTCATTATGATTTTGTGATTATTGTTCAATAGAATTTTCTGCCTCATATTCGGCGCGCGCATCTTCGTAGAAAGCGGCAAAGGAGGCATTCATGTAAGGCAAGAGCCACAGGAAACCGATACCGAAGGTCAAGACGCTGAGAATGCCCCAGCCGATAAAGCTAAGGTAGAGGCAGAAGAGTTTCCAGCGGCGGCCTTGCATGATTTCGCTACTGCGGGCAATGGCTTGCTTGGCGGTAAGTTCCGGCTCGTCCAAAAGAATGTAGGGCGTAAGGGCATAAGAAAATGCCTTCATGATGCCCGGAATGATGAGCAGCAAAGCCCACAGGAACGTGAAGAGGTTCACGAGGAAAAGGGCGCAGAATACGCGTACGTAGCGGCCTCTGCGGAAACCATCGAAGAGATTTTCAATGTCCACGCTTTCTTCACGATGGTTGCGCAAGAGGCTCACCGTCAGTCCCCAGCCAAGCGGCAGGGCAAGCAGAGAAAGAACAACGGATATAGAAGACATGGATTCCGATGCCAGCATATTCTCGGGCGAAAGTACCTTGAGAAGGTCGCCTACGCTGCCAGGAATTTGCAGGATTGCCGAGATGACATACATTAGAAACGTCATGAGCACGAATGTGCCCCATTTGCCGTCCAACTGCTCGCGGGCTTGGGCGCGGAGTTCTGAATTGAGTAGCATGATAAGGGGTGTTGGAAGGTTTTATAAAAGAAAATTATCTAAAATCCCTATTCAATAACCGTGATCCAGCCGTGGCGGTCAGGCTCGATGCCGTACTGGATGTTGCGAAGCGTGTTGTAGAGTTTTGTGGAAACGGGACCGGGCTTGCCGTCCTTGGCAATCACGTAACTATTGCCGTTTTCGAGGTCGTCAATCTTGCCAATGGGGCTGATAACGGCGGCCGTGCCGCATGCGCCTGCCTCTTCAAACGTGGCAAGTTCTTCTTCGGGAATAGGACGACACTCTACCTGCAAGCCTAAATCAAGGGCGATTTGCTGCAAACTCTTGTTGGTGATAGAGGGCAGGATTGAGGAAGATTTCGGCGTGATGTATTTGCCGTCTTTGATGCCGAAGAAATTGGCTGCGCCGCATTCGTCGATATATTTCTTCTCTTTCGAGTCGAGGTAGAACTCGCAGGCGTAGCCGTTGTCGTGCGCCAGTTTGTTGGCGCGGAGGCTTGCGGCGTAGTTGCCGCCCACCTTGAAGCGTCCCGTGCCGAGCGGTGCGGCGCGGTCGTATTCGCGCACGATGACATAGTTGTTCGTAGAAAATCCTCCCTTGAAGTAAGGGCCTACGGGCGTTACGAACATCAGCAGCAGGTATTCGTCGGCGGGTCTTACGCCCACCTGTGCGCCGGTGCCGATGAGCAGGGGACGCACGTAGAGCGCGGCGCCCGTTTCGTAGGGCGGAATGAAGCGTTCGTTGAGGAGAATGACGCGGCGCACCATTTCGCAGAACTTGTCCGTCGGCATTTCTGCCATGAGTATGCCTTGCGCTGTGTGCTGCATGCGGGCGGCGTTTTCCTCAATGCGGAAAGCACGGATTTTGCCGTCGGGACAGCGGTAGGCTTTCAGGCCTTCGAAGGCCTCTTGCCCGTAGTGAAGGCAGGTGGCTGCCATGTGGAGGTTGATGTATTCGGAGGAAGACGTTTCAATTTCGCCCCAAGAGCCGTTGCGGTAGTAGCAGCGCACGTTGTAGTCGGTGGGGATGTATCCGAAAGGCAGGTTTGCCCAGTCGATGTTTGGTTGTTGCATTGTGATTTTGGTTGAAAAGTTTTTGCTTTGCGTGGTAAAACGCCACTTTCTGCGCAGCAAATTTACGTATTTATTATATGGTGGGTTCTATAAATGAGTAAAATCTTATTAGTTTTTTGCTGGTTTTGCTGTTGGTTGACTAAGTATAATCTATCTATAAACCCCTTAATGGAATGAGTATAAGTTTTTATACAAAAACAGTAAAAACCGCTTGCTTCGTTTGAAGCCCAAGGGCTACGCCGCTGGTCTTAATGCCGAGTTTGAAAGCCTCATGGCTTTCGCTCGTCCTTAATCCCTGCGTCTGCGGTCGGTGCCCGACCGCTTCAAACGAAGCAAGCAAAAAACAGGAAAAAGTGATCCATTGGTTTCTTTATTTTTTACATGAAAAAGCAGATGTCCACTTTTTTCTGTTTTTTGCTTGTCCTGTGTGGGCGGGCGGGAACCGACCGCCGCCTAATTGGATAAAGCGCGAGACGAAAGTCGACAGACTTTCAGGCTCGCGCTTTATCCAATTAGGCAAGCCGATAGGCCCACACAGGACAAGCGGTTTTTATTGTTTTTGTCTATATCATCCAACACGTTGTTTTTATTTCCTGTTCAGCCAATAGAGCCGCCGCGGCTCGCTCATCTTCTCGATGGCATAGCGGAGCGCGGTGCGGGGCAGGGCGCGGTAGTGCGTTTCAAGGTAGCCTTCAAGCACGTCCTCGTTTTTCTTCCATATTTCGCGCAGCATCCAGCCCACGGCCTTATGGATGAGGTCGTGCTTATGACCAATTAAGGCGGTGGCTATGCGCAGAGCGTCGTCAAACTGTCCGCAGCGAATGAGCATCCAGTTGGTCACCATTGCCACGCGCTGCTTCCAAAGGTTCGCGTCGGCGGCGAGTCGGTCGAGCAGACTGCGGTCGGGCATCGTGCCGTCGGGGAGGGGAAAGAGCAGATAGATACCGAGGATTTTCGGGCACGACATATCCACGAGGTCCCAATTGTTCGCGCTTTCGAGATGTGCAAGATAGAAGTCGGCGATTGCTTTCCGCCTTTCGGCAAATGCCGTGCGCGGCTGGCGGCGTGAGGGCGTGGCGGCTTTCATCTCCTCCACGAGGAGCAGCAGGCCGCAGAGGCGCGCTTCGTGCCACGGCGAGGCGAGGAGTTTCTCTATTTCCGTCAACGGCGTTTTGAGGCGTGCCATGTTCACCACGCTCCTCGTTTGCGGGCATTTGATGCCGAGAAATTGGTCGCCGTGGCCATATTCCCCTTTCCCGGTCTTGAAGAACTTCATCAATATATCTCTTTGCTTCTTGTCGGCAAAGAGCATCAGGGCTTCCGTGATGTCGGCGGCGTTGTAGGTATTGGGCATAAGTTGAATTAGGATAAGTAGGGACGTACTGCTTACGCACGTAATTTAATCATAGATAAATAAGCGTTGGCTTAATATGAAAACAACCACGTAGTATTTCAATTGACTATTTTTCTTGCCCACGAATTTCACGAATTTACACGAAACATTTTCAATGAATTAAATGGCGACCTGGTCGGTCGCACTAATCACACGAATGCAATGCTTGAATTCGTGAAAATTCGTGCGACCGAGCAGGTCGCCTTTAATACACAGGACATAGATTCGTGTAAATTCGTGAAATTCGTGGGCAAAAAATAATTTGCAATAAGTTCATTCAATCGGTTTGTTGGTGGGAGCGCATTCCGATGCCGCAATCAGTTCCTTATAGATTGCGCTGCCTTCCAGTATCTTCCTGTTCCCCACCATAAAGAATGCGCGGCGGGCGCGGGTGATGGCCACGTTGAGTTTGCGGTCGATGTCGGCGCCGCCTATGCGTTGCACCGATGAAAGCACGTCCAGTTGATACGGGCGCGAGATTGTGGTGGAGAAGATAATGAAATCGCGCTGGCTGCCCTGATAACATTCCACCGTGTCCACAGTAATTTGCTCCGCTCCGCGTATGCCCGCCTGCTGCAAACGTGAGCGCACGCAGGCAATCTGGCTGCGGAAGGGCACGATGATGCCCACACTTTCGGCGGGCTCTATCTCGCGGCCGTTTCTGCCGTAGAGCGCGATGAGTGCCTGCACCAGCCGCGCCACCATATCGGCCTCCGCCTCGTTCGCCTTATTGTTTTGCGGCGGCGCGTCGGGCACGATGTCTATAAACCCGAGGCGCGTGCTTGCGGCAAACTGCTCCAAGGGTTCTGCGCCCGGCGCGGGCAGTGCGGTCTCCTTTTGATGGGGTAGGGGCACGGGGCGCAGTTCGCCGCCGTAGAACTTGCGGTTCACGAAGTCGGCTATGTCGGGGTGCATGCGCCCTTGGCGGTTGAGCAGTCCCACGAACCGCCCGTCGCCGTTGCGCATTTGCAGGCGGTGCAGCCGTTCAAAGAGGCTGTCGGCCGTGTCGAGCAATCCGATGTCATTGAGTTGCGGGTCGCGCACCGCAGTCTGCGCCGCTGGCGAGAGCACCACGGCGGGCAGTTGCTTGTGGTCGCCGATAAGGATAAACTTCTCAATGGCGCATTCGTCGGTTTCCGTCTTGGCGCAAAGCAGTCCGAGGGCTTGGGGCTCCAATATCTGCGACGCCTCGTCGAAGAGGGCGCAGTCGAACTGCTTGAGGCGAAAGAGCTGCGGCGTGCCCGTCAGCGTGGTGAGCGTACCTATATATATATATGTATGGTCAATGATCGAGCGCACGGCGCGGCGGTTGGCGGCCGAGGTGGCGAGGTTGGAGAAGAGGCGGGGGCGATAAGGTTCGGCGCAGGTCTGTTCCGCCCCGATGCGGATATAGGCGGCTTCGGGATATACTTTCGCCAGGTTTTCCAGCATACCGCATATCTCGTCCACGGCGCGGTTCGTGTAGGCCGTGAGCAAAAGGTTGCCGTGGCGCAAGAGACCGCGGCGGCGGTCCTCGATAAATTCCGTCACGAGGGCACGCAGTGCCACGTTCGTCTTGCCCGTGCCCGGCGGGCCTACGAGCAGGAAATAGTCCTTTGCCTGCCGCGCGCGCAGCAGCACGTCGGCGAGATGGGGAGGATAGGTGCCGTGCAATTCGATTGCCGTGTCGGCCTGCGGCTGACGCTCTCCGAGCAGCAGGGCACGCCGATGCTCCGGCGCGGTGAGCAGGGAGAAGAGGTTGCGATAGGCCTGCGAGAAAGGAGCGTCGGAATAGTCGTGCTCCATTCGGAACGTGCTGTCCGGGGCAAAGAGCGAGGCGGGCTGTTCGTAGGGCAGGCGCAGCGTGAGCCGGTCGCCGCCGATGCTTTCTATGTAGCCGCGATAGAGTTGGCGCGTGGTGGCATTCGGTGTGCCCGCACCCCCTTCTTCGTAAAACAGCACCATTTCGCCCGGCGAAAAGTTGGCGCAGCCGCCGTCCACGCCTTCGGGCAGGCGCATCGCGATGCTTTCCACGCGCCCCGCCGCCTCCATCGGTTCGGGACGCAGACCGGCGAGCATATCTCCTGTGAGGCGTTTGGCAGCCTCGTCCACGCGCCACAACGCCGCAAAGGAGCGGTTGGAGTCTGGGCGATGGTCGTTGGTCTTTGCGCGAAACTGCTCGCGGGCAAGGAAGGTGAGGAAGCGGTCAAAATATTTTTTCGCCACGCCGCCGCGCTCCTGAATGGGGCGCACGATGTCGAGGATTTGAGGACGGAGATATTGGTGGTAAAACTTATTGTCGAGACCGCGTTCATTGATATGCTCTTCGGTCAGAAGGCTCAGCACGTCGTCCACGCGCCCTTCTCGCAGGGCGCGTTCTAGGGCCATGATGCCGTTGCGCAGCACGATGCTCTCGCTCACCAGTCCGCCCGCCACGCGCTCGTTGAAGAGCATCGGGTAGCGCGTGTAGAGGAGAAATGCCTCCGTGTTGTTCCACGACAGGCGGAAGTTGCGGCGCAGCATCTCGCTATACAGCGTCATCTGCAACTTATGCTCCGCCCTCGGGCGTTGCGGACGGCCGGAAAACTCCTCGGCCTTGCCCGATTTCACTTCCACGAGCAGACGCATATCTTTGGACATCACGTCGAAGCGTCCGCGCAGGCCCAACTCTGGACAGAGAAATGATGCCTCCACCAGCATGTCCTCGCGCCGCTGCCCCGTCTTGTCGGTGCAGAGACGGTTGCCCACGGTGGAGAACACGTTGGAAAACTGCTCTTTAAGGTTTTGGAAATAACTGGGCGCAAGTTCCTTTTCGAGCGCGGCGTAACTGAGTGCCGACTCCGCGAAATGCGTGCCTGCGGCGCGGCGATAGATGCTTTCGAGCCGTGCGGCGTCGTCGGGCGCGCCGTCGTAGCGCAGGGCTTCTTCCATAAACTGGTTCGTGGCATTACCCAAGAGAATGGGCAGCGATACGGGCGGCGGCGCGAAGCGCGAGAGCAGGAAACCCAGCGGCGAGTTGCCGTAGGGGCGCAGGCACGCGGCGAGGGCGGTGACGTCGATGAGATAGTCGGGCTCGAGCACAATCTCGCCGGCGACCAGTTTGCCGTCGGCGCCCTCCCTGATGTCGGAAACGCCCACGAAGTCGCCCTTGCGCACGTGCTGCATCATTGCTTCCGTTTTCGCGCGAAGGCAAGCGTTCTGCCCGTCTTCCGTGAGGCACGTGAGGCAGCCGCCCTCAATGTCGGTCACAATGCCGCGCAGGGCGGTGGCGGGGGAGTGGGCGGGGGCAGGGGCGAGTTGGTCGATGCGTAGCAGCGGCAATTCGGGCGGCACGGGCTTGCCCGTCATCTGCGATGCAAAATGGCAGAGGCAAGCCAAGTCCTCGCGCTCCTCGTCGGGGGTGCGCACAACTTTGTCGTGCAGCACGCGGTGGGCGAAGTGGCGGAAACTGTCGGCGGCTTTATGGCTGATGCCCCGCTCGCGGCACACGGCGAGCAGCAGCGAGAAGAGGTTGGCATAGTCGCCCGCCAACTGCTCCGCCTCAGCGTTGCACAACCGTTTCATCACGCCGACCCAGGCGGCGTAGCGCGTCGGTTGCGGTGCGTCGGCATAGGCGCGGGCTATGTGTAAGATTTCAGAGAAAACGGGCATGGGAGGAGGGGAAAAGGATATTTCTTTTGGTTGATGGGGTTTACTGCAAATGATTATTCGTATAGGAATTTCAAAATCTGTGTAAACCTGTTAGTTGAATTAGAAATTAATTTGATTCAAGTATTAACTGCCTGGAAGGCAGTACGGAGCGAAGCGACGATAACCGGGGACGAAGTCCTCGGGGGAGGCTATCACAATGATGCTGCCTGGAAGGCAGTACGCCTGTGGCGATGTATAAAGTGTATGTCCTGTGGCGTAGTGCCTTCCAGGCACATCGTCCTCGTATCACTTTTCCGAGGACTTCGTCCCCGGTTATCGTCGCTTCGCTCCGTAGTGCCTTCCAGGCACTTAATACCTAATCCAACCAACGCGTAGCCTTTATCGAAAATAACTCTCGCTATTCCTTTTTCATCAGTTCTTCCGGCGAGAGCACTTTCTCGGGACGGCTGAAACGGTTGGGCTTTCGGGCGGGCTTTTCGGCGGCAGGCAGGGCGGCGGGAGCGGGAGACGCGGAAGAGACCACGCCGCCGTAACTCTGCCAACGGCTCACGACAGACGCTACATAGTTCACCGTCTCCGCGCCGATCATATATCCGTGGCGCACCACGGGGTCGCGGTAAAAGCGCGGCTGGGAAAGGCCGAGCACGAAGGGCGCCACGTTGTCCCACACGGCATCGTTTCGGCCGTGCTTCCGGGCCAGGGCGCGGGCATCGGCAATGTGGCCCGGCCCGGCGTTGTAGCAGGCGAGCGTGAACTTGATGCGCTCCGCCGTGCTCTGTATGTCGGAGAGATTAGCAGCAAGTCTTTTCAGATAGCGTGCGCCGGCGGCAATATTTTCGTTGGGACTGTAAATCTTGTCCTCGGGCAGCCCCACGCTCTCCGCCGTGGCAGGCATCAGTTGCATCAGTCCGCAGGCCCCCGCCCACGAAACGGCGTTCGCGTCGAAGCCCGACTCCTGATAGCATTGCGCGGCAATGAGCCGCCAGTCCCAACCCACGTGGGCGGCAGCCTTTTTGAATAGATCGTCGTAAATGGAAATAATGCCCTTCTCACGAGAGATGTAAGGCGCTTTCACGTGACGCTTCACCTGCGTGCGCTTCGCGATTTGATTGTCCGCCTTTTCCTTGATGTCGGGCGCATCGGCGTGGGCAAACCATTCATTCAAGGATTGCGCCAACTGGTCGTTGCTAACCGCCACTGCCCAAGCGGTTTGCCCTTGCTTGTCAGTAACGCCTGCGGCGCGTGCTCCGTGCTTTTCTGAAAGCGTTTTCGGCAACTGCAAAGCCGCGATGTCGGCATCGCCTCTGCGGAGCATTTCGTAGAGCGCGAGGGTGTCTTGCGCCAGTTCCACGCGCAGCCGCAACCCCTCCGCCACGGCGTACGCCTCGGCATAGGCAAATTGCAGGCCCATGCCGCGCCCTTGGTATTCAAAGTAGGTGTCGGGCCCCGAAATCGTGGCAACAATCAGTTCCCCGCTTTCCTGTATCTCCTCATAGGTATATGGGTCTTCGCCCGCTCCGGCGGCGGTGAAAGCCCCTGGCGATTTCGGGGCTTCGGGGCTGCGCTTGCAGGCGGCGGCCAGCAGGAGCGCAACGAGACAAAAGAATATGTTTTTCAAAATCTGCATTATCTTACCGCAAATTTACGATTGTTTGCGCAGAAAAAGGCGGTTCGGCGCGATTTTATGCGGAGATGCGGGTAATCATAGCGGCATAATCAAAGCCGAATGGCGAGTAATGAAAATTGTTGTATGCATCTTCATCGCTTTTCCCAGAAAAATTTGCGAAAATGTATCTTATTAGTTACATTTGCAGCATGAAAGAAGACGATGCGATAAGAGAACTGTATTTTTCAGAGGAGTTTTGGGAATTTTACTCGCTCCAATCTGAGATTGTAAAAAAGAAATTCGAGTATGTCTTTGGCATAGTCCGAAAAGAGAAAGTAATAACGACAAAATTCATCAAACGTCTTGTAGATACTGACTTATATGAGATGCGAGTGTCGGTAGGAACAAACGAATATCGTACAATATTGTTTGCAATAAACAATTCAAACATAATGCTCGCTACCAAAATTTTGGTGCTGAACGCTTTTTTGAAGAAATCATCAAAGGATTACAACAAAGAAATAAAAAAGGCAATAAAAATATTAGGAGGATTTCAGTTATGATACAATTTGACGAAAAGAAATTGGCTAAATTACATTCGGCAGGTGAACTGCTTGAAACTAAATATGGGGCAGAGGGTACGGACTGTCGCCGTAAGTTTGAAGACGAAGCCCGTTCTTATTATTATGGTGTTATCTTGCGCGACCGACGAAGAGAGTTGAAGATGACACAGCAACAACTTGCCGATAAAATTGGTTCGCAAAGAAGTTACATTGCCCGCGTAGAGCGTGGGCAGACAGATATTCAGGTGTCGAGTTTTATGCGCATCCTTTATGCGTTGAATATAGATTTTGAATTGAAGATGTCGTAAGAAGATGTCTGATTATGATTAAGGGCGGTTATTCCGCCCTTTTTTATTGCCATACAGTGAAAACGCAATGCTAAAACTAACATCGCATCTGCTATCCAAGCAGACAAGACCCCGTCTCTTATAGGGCAGCAAAAACGCGCACGGAGAAATTTTTCACTAATTAGGAGGAATTTCTTGCTTGCTTATAAGAAAATTCTTAATATTGCAGCAGAAAAAGTTTGTTACAAACTTTGTAACACGTATTACAAACTTTGTAACATGTGTTAGAAACTTTGTAACATGCGTTACAAACTTTGTAACAAAAACTTTCTTATAGGAAAGGAAAAAATATCCTGCTGAAAATAAAAATTATCTTGCTGAAAATAAAAAATATCCCGTACCTAATTTTTCAAGTCTTATGATAAACTATGTATTGAAAGAGATGCCCGATCTCCGCAAAACGGGC
>SFFY01000100.1 GCA_004556745.1 Bacteroidales bacterium
TGCTTACGCCCGCAACGTCGCCGGCGTGAGCCGGGGCGCTGAGCGCACAGAACAGCAGTGCCGCCACGAACAAAAACAGAAGCGGCAACGCCAGTTTCTTTTGAAGCTTCGATGTAAAATTCATGGAAAACCTCCGTCCCCCGGCGCCGGGATGCCAGGCGCCTGAAATCAGCTTTCGCTGTGACAAGCAAGCCTGATTCGGAAACAGGACGCTGCGCGCCCCCCCTGTACAGGCGATCCGCAGAGGGTTCCGAAAAACAAGCGGCTTGTCAATCAAATTCTCTCAATATAGTAATGTTTGAGAGGTTCTTTCTATTGCGAGAAAAGCCGCGGCGGCGAAAATTTTTGTGTGGAAAGAGGGAAGACCGCCCCGATCGGGGCGGTCACAGCCGGGTGGAGGATTCACACGAAAAGTTGGGGAAAAAGTCCTGAACGGAAGCGGCAGCGCCGCATTCCGCCAGCATTTCCTGCATGGCGCGCAGCAGCAAGGGCGTGAACTGCTCGAACAGCTCGCGCGCCTGTGCCGCCGGGTAATCGCCGTGCTCATCCACCGTGATGCTGCCGGCTTTCGGATAGGCGCGCGCGTCGATGCGGCCGGTGAGACGGAGCGGTTCGTCTCCGCCGGTCACGGTGTAGGAGCAGGGACAGTCGCCGTTGGGCGCGTCGAGCAGAATTTCAAACGAGTGACACAGCGCGCCCGCGTTCATCTGCAGCGAGCTACGCACACCGTTTTCGCGCGGCGCGGCGATGGTAAATACGAATGCGCCTTTTTGCTGCTGCAGGCAGTACGTGCCGTCGCCCGAGGGGGTGCCATACGCCGTCACCGCGTTCCGGACGGCGGCCAGCGGCGTTTGCCCGGCCGGCCTTGGCCGCACATGCGGCGCGCATCCGCTCAGCAGCACCGCCGCTACCAGCAGCAGCGCGGCAATCGCTCGTTTCATTGGCGTCGCCCCCATTCGGATCGGTTTCTTTGCGCAGCAACGAAGGAGCGCCGGTGAAAATGGGATTTGACCGGTTCGCCCCGCAGGAAGAGTGTTCATCTCTGTGACGTTCCGGCGGCGCAAAAGTTCCCCTGCCGTTCGGCAGAATCGCGAAAAAACCCCCGCCCGGAGCAAGTGAACTGCACCCCATTTGTTAGACAGTATGATATACTAACTAACAAGTGGGGTGTTTTGCTATGCCAAAAGGAGTACCAAACAAACGATATACGCCGGAGTTTAAGAGAATGGTTGTAGAAACCATGGAAAAAGAACATCTGAGTATCCGTGCAACGATGCAGGAATTCGGAATTAACGACCATAAAATTATAGAGCGTTGGGAACGCATTTATTTGGAAGAAGGGTCGGAAGGCTTGGCTATTGAGCGACGAGGCCACGGCAGCACTGGTCGGCCAAAGAAGCCGCCCAAAGAGGTGGAAGAAGATCTGCTGGCCGAAGTGCAGCGGCTGCGAGCGGAGAACGACTACCTAAAAAACTTGCAAGCCTTGGTTTTGGAAGACGAGCGACGCCAGCGCAGAAAACGCAGGTAGTTCAAAAGCTGAGGCAAATACATTCTCTGGATATTCTTCTCTCAATCGCTCAACTGCCGCGTGCCACTTTTTACTACCATCTGAAGCGGATGAACAGCACAGACAAGTATGAAGCTGTCAAAGCGGAGATTGTGGCCATCTACCACGAAAACAAAGGTCGATATGGCTATCGCCGTATTACAGCAGAACTTCACAACCGTAATATTCCCCTGAACCACAAGACCGTCCAGCGGCTCATGAAGGATCTGGGCTTGGTTTGCCGTGTCAGGATGAAGAAGTATCGTTCTTACAGGGGTGAGGTTGGCAAAATTGCGCCAAATCTGTTGAACCGGGATTTCCATGCCGATTCTCGACCTGCACAGCAGTGATCTGGTCAGCTACACGATCTCTGACCGGCCTGTGCTGAGCATGGTGACCACCATGCTGGACAAGGCTTTTGAGAAGATACCGGATGGAACCGGACTGATCCTTCATTCTGACCAGGGCTGGCAATACCAGCACAAACAGTACCAGCGGATGCTCCGAGAAAAGAACGTCCGGCAGAGCATGAGTCGCAAGGGAAACTGTCTGGACAACGCTGTGATTGAGAACTTCTTTGGGCTGCTCAAGAGTGAGCTGCTGTATTTGCAGGAGTTTCAATCCATGGAACACTTCAAACAGGAACTGATTGCATATCTGGATTACTACAACAACCGTCGCATCAAAGCAAAGCTGAAGGGCTTGCCGCCCGCTCTTCACAGACAACAAGCCCTTTCGGCTGCTTGAACAATTTTTACTTCAAAATATTGTCTAACTTTTCGGGTTCACTTCACACGCGATTGGGGATTTTTTCGAAATCAGTATTTCACAAAGCCGGTGGTGGTACTCATGGGATAACCGAGCGTCCATTCGTTCGCG
>SFFY01000101.1 GCA_004556745.1 Bacteroidales bacterium
ATTGGTTTCAACCTGGTCCAGCTGCTATAGAACCGGCAGGCAGGTGGGGGCCGTCATCGTCAAGAACAAACGTATTCTGACAACGGGCTACAACGGCGCGCCGAGCGGCGTGAAAAGCTGCGCAGAAAAGGGCGTTTGCATGCGTGACGAAATGGGCGTTGCGTCGGGCACCCGCGCTGAACTTTGCTATGCCGTCCATGCCGAACAGAACGCCATTTGTCAGGCCGCGAAACTGGGAATAAGCGTGGAGGGGGCCACCATCTACGTTACCCATCAGCCGTGCGTCATTTGCGCGAAAATGATCGTCAACAGCGGCATAACGAGAATTATGTACAAGCACCCTTATCCGGACGAATTCAGCCTCAAAATTTTGGAAGAGGCGGGCATCGAGCTTATTCATTACACGGACTAAACGCAAACTTTGGGCCACGGCGCAAGCCGCGGCCCGTTTTTTTTGCATACCGATTTTTGACGAAGCATAAGTTAAGAAGAGGTGTGTTATGGAAAGAAATCAGGATAACGACGTAAACTACGAGCCGTATATGTTTTTCCGCAGAGGAAGGCCGCAGCAGGATCGGGAGGGCTGGTTGCCGTGCTAATGATTGCGGTGCTTTTCTGTTTGTCGATTTTTGTGGCCGATTTATATGCAAACGAAGGCATTTTGGCCGTGTGGAAGGACAAAAACGAGGACGTTTCGAAAACCTTTTTCGTCTATTGCGTGGACAGCTATCATCAGAACGCTCAAGGCTTGATGAGCGCGGGGGAAGTAAAGAATATGGGCGGCGCGGGATATTTGTTTTTCGACGGCAAATATTATCTTGCCGCGGCAATCTACAAAACGCGCGAGGACGCCGAAAAAGTGAAAAAGGACACGGCAAATTCGGGCGGGCTTATATACGAGCTGACAGTGTCAGATCCCAAACTCGAGTGGTGCCGAGGCGGCAATAAGTCTGCCGTAAAACGCGCAGTCGTCGCGGCCTACGACCTCTACAACGGCCTCTACGACGTCAGCGTCAGGCTTGACGATGGCAATCTGGATATGGTGGACGCAATCGCCAAAATCAACGTTTTAGCGGCAAATCTTGACGAATTAACCGCGGATTTTGAAGAAACAATTAAAAACGAAAACAAATTCGGCTATGTGAAAACCAAGACGTATCTGCTCATTTTGTCCGCGCTTTTGGACAACTCTAAATCCGAAATACTTGCCGGCGCAAACGCTTCCGGCGCGGTCAGATACGCCTATTGCGCCGCGCTATTTTTGGCAAGCTCCACCGCCAATGCGGTTTTACCGGATGCCGTCGGCCCGGCAATAACAATAATCGGTTTCATCACACGATCCTTTTGAACATTTTTTCAATTTCTTTCTTTGTCATGCTGTTCATCCTCCTTTTTTAAGTCCAACGGTTTCGTGGTCATAATGCGGTACAGTTCCGTATTCTTGGGGAAATGGTCCACAAACGGCAGGATGGTGGAGCCGTAGAACAAAAGTCCCTCGCCCTCGCCGGAGTGGGTCACATAGGAAAGCTGGTGCGGGGAAATGCCCAGCTGCTTGGCGAGAATCTGCCGGTCTCCGCCCGCCTGGTTTAACATATACACGAAGTCGGAGTTTTCAAAGATGTTCTCTACCTCGCGGCTGCTCAAAAGGTCTTTGACATTCTGCGTGATGCCGGTGGGGATGCCGCCCCACTTTCTGAACCGCTTCCAAATCTCCACCGTGTAGGCGGCGGTCTGTTCCTCTTTCAGAAGCAGGTGCATCTCGTCGATGTAGTAGCGGGTGGACTTGTGAGCGGCGCGGTTGATGGTGACGCGGTTCCACACCTGGTCCTGGACCACCAGCATACCGATCTTTTTCAGTTGCTTGCCCAGCTCCTTGATGTCATAGCAGACAATGCGGTTGTTGATGTCCACATTGCTCTGGTGGTTGAACACATTGAGGGAGCCGGTCACATAGATTTCCAGTGCCGTGGCGATGTACTGTGCCTCTTTTTCCTCCTGTGTCCGCAGCAGGTTGTAAAGGTCTTCCAGGATAGGCATATTCTCCGGGCGGGGGTCATTGAGGTAAGTCTGATAGACCAGCCGCACACAGCGGTCAATGATGGTTTTCTGCACCGGCTGCAGGCCCTCTTTGCCGCCCACAATCAGTTCGCACAAGCTGAGAATGAAGTCAGACTTGAGGGACAACGGACTTTCATCGTCCGAGTAGTCCAGGTTCAAATCCATCGGGTTGATGTAGTTGGTGGAGGTGGGCGAAATCTTAATGACCTGCCCATGCAGGCGCTCCACCAAGGGCGCGTACTCGGCCTCCGGGTCACAG
>SFFY01000102.1 GCA_004556745.1 Bacteroidales bacterium
AGCAGGAGCCAGCACAGACTTTCACGTTTTGTGGATAGAGCGGCAGCAGCACAATATCGGTGCATTTCTCTTGACGAAGCGCTTCTAGGCCCGATGAGATGCTAGGGTTACCATACCGCATTGCAAGCACAACGCGGTATGTACGATTGTCGGAATTGCTGTTGAGTGCTTCCTGGAGCAAGTGGGCTTGCTGCTCGCTGGTATGCAGGAAAGGGGAGCCGGCTGGCGTCCAAAACGCACGATAGTTCTCTACCGTGTGCTCGGGACGCTTCGAAACAATGTGTGAGACGATTGCTTTTCGTATAGGGTACGGCGCTCCCATGATGTAAGGGTCCATAAGGAACTCTGAAAGGTAAGGCTTTATAGCTTCAATGGTTGGAGTGTCGGGAGTTCCCGTGTTGATGAGCATAACGCCGATAGTCATGTTGCGCCTTTCGCTGCTGTTACAAATTAGGTTTGCCGCAAGGTGCTGTCGAAGCAAGAACACCCTTATTCGTTGCATTGAGTCTGGTAGTAAGCAGATTATCACGTATGGTTCCTTGAAATAGTTGGGTGAATTGAATTTCAAAACGCAATAGTGTTGCATTAAGTCATGCAGGCGCAGCCTGCCAGGAACCTCAGGCGTAGGCCGCAAGGCCTGCCCTGGGGAAAATCCTTATTCGTACAATCGACTCCTGAGTGCCCATTGTGGGCGGAAAGGAGTCATTGCTATGACAAAAAAGAAGCATCTCTCATTGGAAAACAGAGAGGTGATTGCGCAGGGTATTCCTGCAGGTGATTCAGCTGGAAGAATCGCAAGAAGGATTGACGTCTCCACTTCAACGGTTACACGTGAAGTGAAGGCAAACAGAACTATTCGCGAGAAGAAATCAACAGGCAAAAGCAAACCCTCTATCCGCTGTGCTAACTATCAAGATTGCCAGAAAAGCGGCAGTGCTTGCAAGAAATGTTCCACGAGGCTCACGACCTGCAAGCACTGCAAGACGCGCAGCTGCATTGCTTCCTGTCCTGACTTTAAGCGCAAGATGTGCCCCGATACCGAGCGCTGGCCCTATGTGTGCCCGGAAAAATGTTCGAAGCGCGCCTACTGCGGCTTTCCTAAGTGCAGCTACGACGCTGAAGCGGCAGATGCAAATTACCGGGTGCGTTTGGCGTCCTCGCGCGAGGGTATCGACATGAGCGACGAACAGCTTCTATCGCTTGACAAAATTGTAACGCCGCTCGTCAAGCAAGGGCATAGCTTTGAGGCGATTTGCTTTACTCATGAAGAAGTTGGGGTATGCGCTCGCACCCTTTACAACTACCAAGATAAAGGTCTTTTAAGCACCGCGAACATCGAGCTGCCTCGCAAGGTGCGTTTAAAGCCCCGCAAGAAAAACAGCCACGCAGGTCGCGATCGCGTGGACCGCGCAGGCCGCACCTACGATGATTTTTTGGCATTGCCCCTAGAGGAGCAGGTGCGGGTTGTGCAAGGGGATTCCGTGTGCGGCTATGAGTGGAATGAGCATGATGTTTTAAGCCTTCATATGGTTGCTTACGCGTTCCAGTTCTACCTCCGCAAGCGCCATGCCGACTCAGAAGCTGTTGTTAAGTGGCTCGACGTAATCGAGCGCGCATTGGGATCCCGCGAGGCTTTTAAAGCAATCTTTCCCGTTCTTCTGCTTGACCGGGGTGTAGAGTTTGATGATTGGGAGGGCATGGAGCGCTCGTGTTTGGAGTTTGGTAGGCGCCGCTGCCGTGTGTTTTACTGCGATGCCATGGAATCAAATCAGAAGTCGCAGGCAGAACGCAATCATGAGCAATTACGTCGCATCTTGCCGAAAGAGCGCACCGACTTCGATGCTTTAAACGTCTACGACATCGCTACGTGCTGCTCTCATGTTAATTCCTACCCAATTGCAGGTCGCGGTGGCAAGTGCGCCTTCGAGCTTGCCGCAAGCATCCTGCCCGTAGCTTTGCTTGACGAACTCGGTATTGCGCGCGTGCCAACAAATGAAGTCATCCTAAAGCCCTATTTGATGAAGCACGCTGTAGAGCAATAGCGCGCTGAAAAAGCAGTTGCCCACTAGGCCCTTGTTGTTGCGTTAAGTCTTGCGCTTCCGCGCAGGTGGGTCTGCGCGAGCATGCCCAAATTCGCCTTGATCCGAATCGGGATTCTTTCAAATCAATGACCCGAGTGATTAAAACCGCCTTCTCGCAAAGGTAACCGCAACGGTTTTGAATAAGATCTGCAGGATAAAACGCAATGTTGCATTTACCTTTGCAGCGTTGCGTTTAGTTTTTCGAGTGACC
>SFFY01000021.1 GCA_004556745.1 Bacteroidales bacterium
TTTTTTGGGTTATTTTTTGGGTTATTTTTTGGGTTTTTTGGGGTTTTTTGGGGTTTTTTGGGGTTTTTTGGGGTTACAATTATGCAAAAAGGTCGATTTTGTATGCCATAATGTAAAAATTTATAAAAAATTCAAAAAAAATGAATTTTCTACTTGACAAATGGATTTTTAATTTATATATTATTCATTGAAAGTGCGACGAAAGTGAATTTTCAACGCAACAATCAACGATTGGATGAACGAATTATTCAAGGAATTAAGCAAGAGGAAGAGTAGTACTATGGCTGAAACTAGAACCGTGATTATGGATGAAAAAGCTGTTCAGCGTGCTGAAAAATTTATAGAAAAGAACAAGGCTGAAAAGGGCATACGCCTCACCATCGGCAATGTGTTCGCAATGGCTCTTGACAAGATGGTTAGCGAAGACAAGTAATGCGTGATTTCGGCGAAATTGTCAAGGATAAGGGAATTCCTTGGGTGCGACATTGGATTGACGCTACATTCGAGTTCTCCAAGAACTTCGTCAAGTCTGGAACAAATGAAATTGACTTCGAAGCCCTTGGACGCGAAGAGTGGGAATTTAGAAACGCTCTAAAGAATAAGGATTTCTCCAAGAATGAGCGTGCAAAATACCTGTGGAACGAAGCGATGAACATCCATAACAGGAATTCAAACAACGGAAAGAAATCCACAGGTCGCCCGAAGAAATCACCGCAGGATGCCCCGAACGGTGGAAACGAGACCAGTACTCTTGACGATCTAGAACCGTCTGCCAACCTTAACGGCCCTAGACAAGCCACAAACGGAGACGCCGCCACCCGCGAGGGCGCGGACGTAAGCGCCAACGTCTCCAGGAATATGCGGCATGTGCCGCAGAACGAAGCCCCAGCGCACGGATTCAGCGGTGGGCGTACCGCGCAGGGTACTATGTCCCGCTCCCCGGAGGCGGCTGCGCAATCCGGGAAAGCTTCAGCTCTCGACGGCCTGCCGGATAAGGACGGACAATCCGCGAAGACCAGGGACACCAGCGCAAGCTGCCGCTATGCACCGCAGTCGTGCAGTCCCGAAGACTGCAACAATTACGACCAAGATACCTCGATAAGCGCAGACGACCCCAAGCCGGATGGACTGACCGGCCCGAGCCACGGCGGATCCGTGGCAAGTCTTGAGGCTCTGGAAAGCCAGGCTCGGAAAAGCCAACGGCGTGCGTTGGCAAACGCGCAGAAATGCGGGCGTACATCGCAAAGTCATAGCGCCAACGCACGTCCACGGGCCAAGAACTCAAGATGTCCGAACAGCCGCGAGGAATTCCACGCCTTCGTCGCCGACAACAACCTGCACGAGGGTCTCGCAGAGGAATGGTACGCCATGCACGAGGAACGCGAGTGGCTCGACAAAAACGGAAATCCCATCAAGGACTGGCGTGGAGCACTATACAACTACTGCACTAAGACAGAAAAGAAAAGGAGAACGGCATGAACTTCGAAGAACTCAAGCGCGCCATCAACATCCGCGAGACCATCAAGCTCTACTTCGTGGCCATCGGTCGCTACAAGGACTTCATCCGTTCATACGCACGCAACAAGGACGGATCATGGGTGAACCCCTCGCTCCACGACTCAACCGCCGCGCAGCACGAGCCGATTATCGTACAGTGCTGCGGGAACTGGTGGGGATACAACCCGAACAACCCCGCGCACCCAATGCGCAAGTATTACGACGAGCATTTCAATAAGGAGGCCTAAATGGCTCAGAATTTCATCCGCAACGCCGCACCCGACGGCATCCACGACAACATCGAGTTCAACGAATTCCGCAGCGCAGAGTATTGGACTGCCTGCTGGAAGCGCAGGATGCGCAGGGCGTTCGTTCTCAATAAGATGGCTCCCTACATGATCGTGCTCGGAATTATCGCGGCCTTCATCGCCGTCGGCTACATTGAGAGTTCGCTGTGAGCAATCCACATCCAGAATACTGCGAGTACGCCACGTGCACTGTATGCGGGCTTCACAAGTACTGCAGGCAGGTCAACCGATACTTCGTCTGCTATTCATGCGAGCACGGCAACTTCGCTGGACTAAAGAAAATCAACAACAAGGAAAAGCAATAATGACAACTCTCATCGACATCTACATCCTCCAGCGCATCGCCGACAAGGCCTCCGAGAGGTACAACCGCCGCTGCCGCCGCCTGGTTGCCCTCTACCGCGCAGGACGCAATGTGGACGCGCGACACTGGGACAACACCGACTGCATGCGACTTATGGCCGAATCCACCGCCCGCGACCTGGAGATGGTCATCGAGTAGCAGGCTATGGTCGCAAGCACCGAACCTGTCAACGCTTAGAACAAATTTTCAACACTTAACCGGAGAAACAAAAATGGAACAACAGAACAGCAACGCGGTGGCAACCGTCACCGAACAGAACAAGGTCACGAAGAAGCTCTGCCTTGATTACGTCAAGTCGCAGAACACCAACCTCACGGACGGCGAATTCGCACAGTACGCGGCTGTCGCGACCACGCTCAACCTCAATCCCTTCCTCCGCGAAATCTACCCGATCAAGTACAACGGCAAGATGACGCTCGTCACCGGATACCAGGTGTACATCCGCCGCGCAGAGGAGTTCCCGCAGTACGACGGTTTCGAGACAAAGTTCGAAGGTGCAGGTAATGAGCTCTGCTGTATCTGCAACGTGTACCGCAAGGACCGCACACGTCCAGTTACCGCACGCGTCTACTTCGCAGAATACACGCAGAACAATTCCATGTGGAACGGGAAGCCCCACGTGATGCTGGAGAAGGTCGCAATCGGTACCGCATTCCGCCGTGCATTTCCCACTGAATTCGGTGGCATGCCGTACACCTCCGAGGAGGTCCGCGCAGAGGACGAACTCAAGGCGCAGGGATATACCGAAGTACGTCCGCAGCCCGAACCGACCAAGGAACAGCCGATGCAGAAACGCGACGACCACAAGGCGCAGCTCATCGCAGCCGTCAAGAACTACAACACCAAGCAGTTCGCAGCAATGCTCGTGATGTTCAAGTCACAGAACGAAGGCGCACACGGCAAGCTCGTGGAATGGCTCAAGGAAAGCGGCTGGGATAAGCCGAACATCGTGCCAGCCGACCGATACGCCGAAGTGGTCGAACGCTTCTACACACTCCAGGATGAGGTGTAATACAATGCCTAAGATTCCCTCACTCGGAAAGCCGCACAACATTCGCGTTAACGACGAGGTCTATTTCCTCTTGCAACGCCGCATCATCGAGGCGCGCGAGAAAGGCTCCACTCTCTCCGCCGTCGAAATCATATCAAACCTCATTCTCAACACTCATAGGATTTAAGCATGGCTACAAAAGAAGTGATGATCGTGACCCCCGAAGAACTCAAGAACCTCGTGCCGAGCGAGAAGGCCATGGAAGCATACAGGTTCGCGCTCGCCAACGCAGGAATCGAGATGGACGAGGAGATTACCGCCGAATTCATTATTCATCGCAACGCACGTACCGAAGGCTTCCGCGAACTCGACGATGTCGGCAAGTGTATGGAAAAGACCGCCGCCAGCATCAAGGAGGTGCTCAAGCACACCTACAACGTCGGCACCGATGAAGACCTGCCCGATGGCGTGAAGTGGTCCAAGCAGAGCTACACATACGCCTTCGATGAAGGCCAGGCGCGTGTCATTGCACAAAGCCTCATCGACTCCGGCCTTACAACGAAGGAACAGATTTTTGACGCCGTGACCGTTACCGCCATGCAGAAGGCGGCAGGCATTACCACAGACAAGATGCTTGAGCTCTTCCACGACGGCATCGTAATCAAGCCTAATGAAAGGACACTGACAATCAAATGATGGAACGCCACCTGAAGTACCCAGCCTCGTCGATAGTGGGACGCACGTGCGGTCGCGACTCTCACGCCTACCGCCTGGTATATGCGCTGGAGCAGTGGGCGGCGAGGCACGGGTACGAGGGACACCGCCCGCACATAGTACCTACAAAGGCCGACAGGAAAATGCAACAGAAACTTCAACTCAAGGAAATCTAATGGCATACATCAACAAAGTCTATCTCATGGGCAACCTCGGCAATGACCCGGAGATCCGCACTTTCCAGAGCGGAAGCAAGTGCGCCACGTTCTCGCTGGCCACATCCAAGCGCTACCGCGACCAGAACGGGGAGCAGAAGGAACAGACGCAGTGGCACAACGTCAAGGTCATCGGCAAGTCCGCCGACACCATCAAGCAGCTCGGCGTAAAGAAGGGCACGCAGATGCTAGTAGAGGGCGAGCTCACATACAGCACCTGGATCGACCAGACCACAGGACAGAAGCGCTTCTACACCGAGGTGGTGGCGTTCTCCTTCCAGCTGATCGGACCACGTCAGAATGGCAACGGCAACGGTAACGCTGAAACGACATACGACTACTCGAATGGTGGAACGCATGCGCAGCAGCCATCGCATGACAGCTCCGGATGGCAGCCGCCCGACGGTGACGACGAACTGCCCTTCTAGGGATATTGCCGTGTCTCCGGCACCCAAGCGGTCGTATTTTTTTTGTTTCGGGCCGCTTGGGCAACATTTGATAGAAACACAGCTCGCCTAGCTCAACGGTCAGAGCTACGGACTCATAACCCGCAGGTTCCAGGTTCGAATCCTGGGGCGAGCACTAATGCCCGATGGCGTGCGAAACTGAACACACACGACCGCCGCCGGAGTGCAAAGCCTTTAAAAAGCCGATGACCTAACGATTCGGCTACCCGATTCTCGACAACCCATTTTTATACCACGTGTCCACGTGCCTGAATCGGGTTAAATTTTATGGAGAAACAAAAATGAAAAGACAGACACAGGAAATCCGAAGGCAATGCAGTGTGAAAGAAAAGCTGATAGAAATCTGGCTTTGGGCCGTTGCCGTTGCCTTCACGGTGGCCGAAATCTGCACCTTCGCGGCGTTGATGTTTGGACTTACGATATGCCTAATGAGGTTGATCAATGGCTGAACCGACCGCACAGCAGCTCGCTCGACAGAAGCTGGCAGCAACCGACCTCTCGAAGTTCGCACCTCCGCCCAAAAGGAAGAAGGCCGAGCCGGAGCAGACGAAGTACACGAAGCCAGCCGTGAGGATGATCGCAGAGGAGCGCAAGGCTCACATGAAGGCATACGCGCACGCCTACTACCTCGCACACAAGGAAGAACAGAAGAAGCGCAACGAAGAATACCGCAAGAAGAACCCCGAAGCATACCGCAGCAACAGCCTGCAATGGTACTACGACCACAAAGAGCATTGCAACGCTAGAAACAAGGAATGGAGGGAAGCCCACAAGGAGCAGAAACTGGAATCTCACAGAAAGTGGATGGAGAAGCACCCCGGCTACTACACCAAGGAACAAATTCAAAAACGAAAGGAGAAACGGGATAATGGTCAAGGAATTTAACGCGGCACTACACCCGACGCAGTACGGCAACCACATCAAGTACGGGAGTCACAGGGCAAGGCACATCAACCCCGAAGTACGGAAGCTGATGGATTCAGGAATGAGCCAACGGTCCGCCTACCGCCACGCTGCGTCAACGAAGCCCAAGAAAAAAGAACCGAAATTTGATTACGACAAGGCGACCCCGAAAGGAGAATGGGTATAATGGGAATCGAAGAATACAAGGCCTACACCCGCCAGCTGGAAAACGATGTGGGCAAGTGGCACCACGCATTCGACGCTCTGATGGTCGAGCGCAACCAGCTCGTGAACCGAATCAGGGAACTCGAAAACGAAAACAATAAACTCAAAGAGAAAACAAATGAAAATCGGAATTGACGACGTAAAGCTGATTGTAAACAAAGTAAATTCGAGCCATGAGGATTAAAATGCCTATCGCGAAAATCAAGACGGAAGAGGAACGCGCAAGGCTTGACGCCATCTTCGCGGAGTTGGAAGCCGCCGAGCGCTTCGAGACCCCGGAGCCGGTAGACACACGCACGCAGGAGCATCGCGACGAAGACAACCGCCGCGCAAGAATCAATCGAATCGCAAACCTCGAAACAAGGGAATTCATCGGGAACGTGAAGGCCAACATCGGCAACGGAGCTTTCACTAGTCGATGGGAAAAGATTCTGTCGCAGTTCATCATGGACCGAATCGCCCCGATGAATGAAGAATTGAATACACTAAGGAACTTCGCTACATCCGTTGATATTCGCCTGCAGAAGGCTGAAAAAGCCGCAAAGGAACAGGACAACCACCACTATTACAAGATTTTCGCAAAAAGCGTAAATGAAATGCTCGAGAAACTATGAAGAATTTTGGCAGAATGCACAGGGCTGAAACTATGTACTGCATGTTGTATCCTTATCGACATTCGATCAAAGAGGACGTTCCGGCAAAGATACGGCTCATGCTGGAAGTGAACAATTGGATTAACCCATGGCACGGATTGAAGGAACTCGAAAAGGAAATCCCGTTCAAGCGTCTCCAAAAGATAAAGGATTCAAAATGATTACTTCCGAATACCTCCGCGGATTCCGCGCGGCTGTACGCTACCTGATTACGACCGCATATGCTCCTGGAGACGGACTCAGGAAGGCAAAAGTAATCACAAGAAAAACCGCCGAATGGCTCAACGTCGTGTACGAGTTCGCGAACGACATCGCGGATGGCTACGATATCGAGCTTTTGCAAACAAATGAAAATAAACTTTTTGGGAAAAGGATAAAACTATGAAAGACGAGAAGCGCTGCCTGAACTGCAGGCACGAGGGACAAATCTGCATGCGCCAGGGATGGGGCGGCGACGAATACTGGTGCGAGTGTAATCAAGGCATGTCCGAGCGCGACCGCCGCAGCTTCGGATGCGAAAAATGGGAGTCAAAATGACACAGGAAGAACTTGACAAGATCGTTGCTAACCGCGCAAAGATTACCGATATGGCCGGTTACGAAGTCCTTCACTCGGGCTACGACAATTCCTTCGAGTACCGCCTCGGGCAGGATATCGAGATCAAGGACTTCGACCTTATGTACAACGTGGAATGCACTAGCGGGTTCCACTTCTTCAGGACTCGTAATGAAGCGGAGGAATACTAATGATCGAATTGAAAGTAATAGACGTTGACAAGATGGCAGATGTGAGGTCGTTGAGTGGCCAGTTTTATAGAAAGTCCGAAGTCGACAAGACAATTCTAAGTCTGGAATATATATGTGAGAATTATAGATGCGATTGTGACAATCTTGGAATTATTACAGATAAATTGAAGAAGGCTGGACGCTCACTTCGGCATAATATGAACCACCAGAAGAACAAACGCTGCATGGCGATGGCGCAAGTTCTTGAGCACGTATGCCCAATCACGAATCGGAAAGCAAAGTGGCGTGACAAATGGCACAAGCGTTGGCTTGAACTTGCCGATAAATTCAAGGAGGCGTGAGATGGCTGAACTGAAACTAACCAATAACCAATGCAAATACTGCAACGTGGAAATTGACGAAGGGAAGCCGTTGTGCGGTGACATCGTTAACGAAGGCGATGTTGTCAACATCGTAAAAACTAACTCTGTCCTAAATGTGGGCGCAAACTTAAGGAGGTGAAGTGATGTGTGAGTTATGCGAACCAGGAGAATACAAGTCTCTACCTATAGGCAAGAATATTCTGACACTCATTCCAAATAACTCCAAGATGAAAATGCAAGGTAATAGAATCCTTATGGAATTCGAATTGAACGAACTAGAATACGAAGCTACGATGACTGTGAACTACTGCCCGCAATGTGGGCGCAAACTTACGGAGGACAATTAATGGCAATAGAATTGCACCACTTACAACCCAGCCACGACGACGAGCTGTCTCGCCTGAAAGCACGCATCGCATATCTGGAAGCACTTAATCACGACCTGTGCGAGCGCGTGACAGATAACGACGATATACGACTGCACTGGGAGGAGATAGAGCAGACGAAGGCCGAGAACGATTAGCCGGAACTACTATTGGGCGCACCGCGATGAACTGAACGCCGAATCGAAACGGTGGCGCAAGCCAAAAACCCTTAAATTCAGCCCGTTTTCGGGCTTTTTTTTGTTTATAAAAATTTTACATATTTTTATAAAAAATATATTGACAAGTTATAAAAAATTATGTATATTATGAACACAAACACAACAACGAGGTTAATGAAATGAGACATCAGAACAACATTAAGACTTTATTCATCGAATACGGGCTTGAATACGAGGGAATGTATCGACGTTATGCAAAAAGCGAAAAGCTGTTCGCCAAATTAACAAAAGATGACAAGGTGATTTGGCGTAACATCTACAAAAGAAACGGTAACGAATACATCAAGTACGACGGCCGAGAATTCTTCTTCGACTAGTCTTCTTCGACAAAGGCGAATAAAATGGGTTATACAACTTTGAGGCCTACCAGCATCACGCCGAAGGCGCATGAGATGGCAAAGAACGAAGCCAAACGGCGCGAAGAAATGGGCATCCCGTCCAGCATTACAGCAGTCATTTCAGAAGCCGTAATCGACAAGTACGGCGAGAGAAGCACAAAAAAAGTATCAAAGAAATAAACTACCCTGCACTGAAAGTGCAGGGTTTTGTATGTCGTATGCGGATGGGTAGGGAATGAAATTCCCTACTCTCCCTCTAAAATCCAGTTGTCCGAATTTGAATTAGGCATTTCTTTGTGGTGTTCTAGGTACTCCTGCACCATTTCGTCCGTTATCACACCAGTGCTCCAGACTCCATACCCAATGGCCCAGAAATGCCTCCCCCAATATTGTTTCCGCAAACCGGGGTACTCCTCCTGCAAAATATTCGATGTCCTACCCTTCAGCTTTTTGACCAGTTCACTCACGCTATGCGTCGTCTTCCGATATTTGGCCATGTCCCAAAGTTAGCCAAACATTTTTAGAAACTGAAAGTCGCTGCACTGAAAGTGCATGGTTTTAACCATTTTTTGGACAATGAACGCAAACAACTCACGCCCCAAATGGCCGTTTGCCTACAGGCAGATTTACAAAATATGCATGTACCAAAACGATGCGGCAGGCCTAAGCCGGTCGCAGACGTGAGCGTTCACCTTATTCTCCTTGTTCGTGAAAGTGTCTAGTTTTCAAGAGGAGAACAAGAGCAAAAACTCTATTTGCAAAGAAATATAGATTTTTGGAATGGAAAAAGATGACACTTGCCGTTTTTGTTGCAAAAAAGCGACCTAAAACCGTGAAAACCGGCCCCTGCGGACCGGTTTTTGACTAAAAAATGCGTGCCAAGGCCCTAGTTAAAGGAGCCCGTGTTCTTCCGCTAAAACAAGTTCCGTAACATTCCGGCACAGCATCGTGACCATAGTCTCGGCAAGCGCTGAATCAAACAACGACGGATCCGTAGTCGGTCTGGCATAATTTCGGCCCATGCCGACCAGGATACACCCCTGCGAGTCCTTGGCGGTATTCCCACGGTGAATTCGAATGCCCCTTGACGATGGCACAACCGAGTTCCACATCAGCGGAAGCTCGCGCTTGAACTTCGGAGACTTGGTGTTCTGCACATAGTACGCCCCTGTCGGTATCGCCTTTGACGCGTTCTCGAGCGTGTAGCAGACTAGGGTTCCGTTAATATACAGCTTGCCCAGGATTGCTTTGTCGCCCTTGACGTCGCGAATCAAAGTGAGCATACCCATTACGCCACCTCCTTCGGGATCCACAGCGTGGACACCAACTTTCTGTTTGCGTAGCACCAGTCGATAGGCTTAGGCTCACCGTACCACGAATCCGAAAGGCTTACAGATAGCTGGATAACGGCGCACTTCGTCGGTCGGTACTCGGCAATGTCACGCAGCATAGCGTATAGCAGCACATTCGTGTCCTTGAAGCTCAAGTCCTGGCCGTATCCGTTGCAATCGTGTACGAACCAGCACAGAATCTCGTATATGTTGCCTAGATTGGGTGCGTACCAGTCCACGATTTTCGGGCCGCTGCGTCCGTCGAACACGAATCCCGGCGCAGTCTGTACGTGCAGTGTACCTTGGTTCGTTACAACAGAAACTCGCACGCCGCCGTCAAGCGGGTAGCGTCTAGCGTCGTTCGTATGCAGCCGTTCAAGCAGATGCCGCCCCGACGAAAACTCGAATCCCTGCACTCTTATCGTTGACTTGTGAAGACGATTCTTCATACTCTCTACCTCCATCCGTTCCAGTCGTCCTCGTCGAAGAATATCCACCCCACGACAAGGATCAACGCAAAGAAAATGACGAGGACCATCGCGTTCATCGCTACTTCCTCCCTGCCCTGATCTCTCCGATCAGCTGATTCAATAGTTCGTTGTTCCGGTCCATCTTCTGGTCCAGGACCTTGAAGTTGGAATCCCCGTCGTCTAGCCGCTTGTCGTGGTGCCGCATGTCGTTCTCAATCACGGCCATGCGCTCGTCAAGTCCCTTCTTAGCCTCTTCAGCCTTGCGGTCCGAGTGCAGGCTCTTTGCAATACCGCCAAGCCCGGCTATAAGTGCCCCTATGTCAATGCCAGTGATGTCCATTATGCGTACTCTCCACCTACAACATATACATGCTGGCCCGAACACACTACCTGTACTGCTGCGTAAGACGGAATCGTGAACGAACGACGGAGGTGCGAGCCGGTAATCGGAGAAAGTGTAATTCCGCTAGACGTGTCGTTGAATATGAACGCTAACTGCTTGTCTCCAAGGCCGTCAATCTTAGAATAGATATCGGACGCGCTTGCATTCCATACATGATTAGTCAATGAGAGCCCGCCGAAAGCATCAAGATTGCCCGTCACCTTTAATCCACCGCCTACCTGCGTTGGGCCTAGCAGCAGAGGCTCGTTGTCCTGGCCAGGCGCATTGTTCCTCACAAGACGCTTCTTGACCTGGATTGTAGTCACGCCTTCGCCGTGTGCGTCAATCGTGTCGGCCTGCAAGTTGGTCGTGCCGACATTGCCTGCTTCAAGGCCGTACAGTCCCGAAATAGTCGGCTGATGGTTTCCGGGAACCCATTCGGAGTCTCCGACCCTGAAATTTTTCTTCGCCTCGATAGTGCCTGCGTCAATCGCGTAGAAGTTGACGATTACAGGATTACCGCTAGACGTCTTGATTCCTGCTGTCGTACCGATGGTCATGCCGTCAAGCTTGTTGGCCTTGATGTACTCGATAATCTCAGCCACCGTGAATGCACGGTGACGATTGCTGCCAGTGCCGTGGTCGAAGGGCAAGAGGTCGTCGTCGCTGATATGCTGTTCCTGTGCTACCGTCCTGTCCCTGATTACCTGAATAGTCGTGATGTGCTGTGCCATGGTTTATGCTCCTTTCATAAATTAGTATTGAAGTTTATCTGCGCTTATTAGCGCATTCCAAAGGTCGTGGGTCATACTAGCTGCTGAATCCGTAGGAGTTGCAACGAACATACAATTAACAGCTCTAGCAGTATTAATTCGTTTCATTTTTTAGCTCCTATTAAGTAACGCTAGACGTGAATGCGTAGCACCAGTGAATCCTTGCTCGATAGTTGTCATTATTCGGTCTTATGACTATAGGGAGCGACACATAACGGCTAGAACCGCTCGAGCGCCAGTAGTAGTGCCTGAAGGTTGAATCCGAATTAACATTGTCCAGTTTTTTATTCGAGCCTGTACCTGATGCATTGATTCGACCTATGTACACATCTGGTGCGGTACTGTTGTTCGAATTTGTCTGATTGACAAAAACATGGATTTCGAAAGAAACCATCGGCCTGCTAGCATCTATCAGATAACCTCCTGGTAGATACCCCGAAAAGCTACCGATGGTAGTCTTCACGTTGTTGTAGACGAAAGATACGTCGCAGTATTTAGTTGGATTTTTCACGACAGAATGGTACACAGTCGAGTTCCCAAAATATGTACGATTGCTTACAGTAGGTATCGCGAAATTATACGGATTGCTCGACGTAGAACTTGATGCGGTTGAAGTCCCGGTGGATATGAGATGGCCATGTGTCGAGAATGTCAGAGGATTAGCGACAATCGCTCCCTTTTCTAGATCAGCGATGTCAGCATCCTTCATTGCGCAGAAATTGGTGATGACAGTCCCGGTCGTACCGGCGTAAGGGAATACATATCGTGTACCTATCTTGACAAGGCGAGGACGCATGATATGTTGTTTACCACTAGTACCAGTACTAGTACTGACATACGTAACAGGAACAAGCTGTGTAGAGATTTGCGGCATATCCGCACCTCATTATACGAAGTAAAGTGTGTTGGCATCGGTGCCGGTTGAGCCCACTACTATGTTCCAGCCGTTCCATTTCAGTGAGTCGCCTACCTGCACGTTTCTTGCATAGACATCTTTAATTCTAGCGACGTTATCTGTTCTGCTTATATATGCTGCAAGAAGATACGACTCACTCATTGTTGACGGGCTAGTTTGTTGTGCAGTTACTTTTTTTATCCCATTGCCGTCAAATCCTACGGCAATTTTAGTTCCTTTGGTACTATTCCAGTCATCAAGCTGATTAGCTGTACCAGATTTATTAGCCTCACCCGCAACTCTGGCGTAATCCACATTACCTGAAGAATTAGACCACCCCGAATCAGACAATTTGTACAACTGTATCGAACCATATGTATTGCTGCCAGCAGCATCACCGTATGCATCGCTGTCCAGCATCCAGACGAATTGTGTTATGTTGTCGCCATTGAATTGTACTCTGTACAGAGGAAGGTAGTACGAAGTAGTGTACGCTCCACTACCCGCCTTGCCTACTCTAAGTATCAATTTTTTACCGTTGGAATTGTCAAATTCCGACAAAACGTCTGCAAACGAAGTAGTGCCGTAATCGACATAAAAAACATCGGAACCCGGTGACGGTATCTTGCTACTGATATACCACTTGATTTTCTCCCACAGCGTCTCCAAGCCGGGATAGTCAAGATATTTAGCCATTTGCGACCTCCTACGTCAGCGCGTTGATTTCTTCGTCGGTGATGCGGGTCATTTTAGGCTCATAGGTTTTTGACGCAACCGACTCCGTCAGTACCTTCTGCGAGTTGCTGTACAGACAGCCGTCCGTTCCGACGTAGGCCGTGTCATGGCTGTAGGTCTGCGGATTGGCGGCCTGGCTGGTCGCACCGACAAGGAAAATCTTGTTAGAAGTGTTGGATGAGCCCGCAGTGTTCTTCGTGTCCGTAGGCACTACCCATGTGCCGTCTCCGCGAAGGTACGAGCCATGCTTGCCGGAGCCAGGCGCAGGCACGAGACCCGTGGAGCCTGCCGCACTGGCCGTCGCGGCACCCATCGTGCGCACAGTCTTCTTCGTCGCGGTAATCTCGCCGTTCTCGTTCTGCGCTAAGGTGTCGATGAATGTAACGCCCGTGCCGCTCGCAGTCGGGTCGCTCTTGGCCGCCTGCTTAGTCTTGTAGTCGACGTGCTTGTGACCGGAGTCGACCAGGTTACCGTTTGCGTCAAGGGCCGCGAAGTTGCCTTCGGTGGCCGAAGCGACCCTGTCGGCCTTGGAATTGATCGCGGTCTCCAGTGAAGATCCGCTTGCAGCAGCACTGGCCGTATCTGCGTTGCCTTCAAGCGAACCCTTGAACTTTGCAGCGGAAATCTGCTTCTTGCTCGGGTTGACAGTCACGCCGCCCGCATAATTTGCAGTGCTTGTCTCGTTTGTCGTGTTGTTGGTGTGCTTCGCGAGCAGCGGGAACTCCTTGTCCTCGGAGTTGCTGTTCTGCGTCACCTTGGTGTCTACGTTCGGGTTCGCGGGCAGCTTACCGCTCGTAACGGAAACGCCCACGACATGCCCCTTCGCGTCGCGTTGCAGTTTGACTGCCTTCACAACATCGATGGACCACGCGGCAGTCGCACCGCTAGCGGCTGCGCTCAGTTCTGAACTGGCATCTGCTGCTGGAGTGTAGTGGTTGCTGACGCTAGTCACCTTGGTGTCGGTGAATACGGCGTCCGCAGGGACGCTCTTCCCAAGCGTCTTGCCGCTATCCTTGATAAGCTTCCCTGTGTTGCCATCGAACAGAACGACGTTGCCGGAAGTAGCCGAGGATGGACCGACGACGACTCCGTCCTGATTGCCCTGGATAAAGTCCCAGTTCGCGGCAATAGTGGAGTAGTTATTCGCTGTCGCCGACACTGTATTGTCGGTGTTGCATATCAGCATGTCGCCGATTTCCACCTTGACACCGTCTATCTTGCCAGCCGTGGTGACCTTGTAGGTCCAGCCTTTGTTGGCCGCAGGCGTGAGCGCACCGTAGGCTTCGGTGTTGCCTCCGGCGATGGTTCCCTTGTACACCATGGCGTCGGACTCGCCCATCTTCGCATCGATTTCCGCATGTACGAATGCGGTCGTCGCAATCTGCGTTGTGTTCGTCCCGGTCGCGGCAGTAGGGGCCGAGGGCGTCCCGGTGAGGGCCGGGCTTGACAGCGGGGCCTTCGCGTTGAGATGTTCCGTAAGGTTCGTGACCTGCGACTCCGATATCTGTATGTTCCCGTAGGTAATCTTGCCTTCGTTCCATCCGGTCACGGTCTTGGACGCTGACGGTCCGTTAGTTGTGACTGCCGCAGCAACCCAAGATTTCACCTTCGTCCAGAAAGTAGTAAGCCCGTTCAGGTCTAGATACTTTGCCATGATTCAATCTCCTTAAATGAACAGCGCCTCAATCTCGGCGCCCGTAATGGTTGTGGGCTTGTTCTTGAGGTAGTCCAGCGCAATTACGTCGTCCTGTTCCCAGTCAGTCTGCACCGCCACGTCCTCTATCTGCTGCTGGAGTAGCTCGTCGTTCACGCGGCGGGCCGTCGTCTCGTTCTCAAGCGATGTGATGATTTCCGCGTCAGCATCTGTGCGGTCTGAAATCTCGGTGGCTATGGCCTCGGCGTTCTCCGCGTAGCCCTTCTTGACCTTGGCTATGAGCGCCCTCATCGCCTCGGTGTCGATCGGCTGTCTCGTCTGCAGTTCCGCCATACGCTACACCACACTTTCTGCAGGCGTAGAATCCCACAGTTCGTCAAGCGTCTTCTCGTCCATGGCACGGCTCTTGACCGTTCCCTCGGTGTCGGAGTCGCGCACCATGTAGCTGTTGACATCGCCTCCGTCCGGCAGGTCCTTGACGCGTACTGCATCGACCTTGACCCCGTTCCATTCCGTCGTAATCGTTGGAATAGAAGGCACGGACGGACCCTTGAGAGTCACCCTGACAGGGATAGAGTTTGGCGTGACTACTATGTTGCCGATATTGTCGGCAAGAAGTACGTCGCGCTCAATAGTTGAGTCGTCTGCAACAAAAGTCAGCAGCTTGCCTCCCCACTCGTCCTCGGGGTCGAGCACAAGCAGAAGCGGGTCCTCGTTAGGGTCAGCCACGTTGAGCGCGGCACCAGGAATGCCGAGAACGCCTGCGGGAGCGAGCTTTCGGAGCTGGGAACGCGAGAGCTGCCTGCCAGAGGGCTTCACCAGCTCGTCGTACGGTTCTTCCCCTTCGGGCTGGTGCCGTATGTAGACAGGCCCGTCGTATACAAAGAACGTGGCCGGGGCCTCGTCCATATACTGCGGGGCAGTGTCGCCGGAGAGTATGGCGGCGTTGTATATCACGTTGTCGGGGGTGCCTGCGTTGTCGGAGGCGAGAGCCGCCTCCACGCGCACGCGGAAATCCCTGTCGCTCTCCTGGTAGTACCTCTTCATTCCTGCCAGTTGAGCGAGTATGTCGAGCCATTCTCCTTCCGCCTGTCCTACATCAGCAAGCCGACATATATCCACTGACGCATCGTCAACAGGTTGCAGGAGTACGTCGATAACCGATTTCAAAACAGCCTGGAGCCTGTTGTCTGCGCCTTCCGGCAGCTCGTAATGCCGTTCCACGCCTTTGTGATCAACGTATGTCCCGGACTCTATTTCCTCGCGCAGGTTGCCACGGTACTGCTCTATAAGCAGTTCCTTCACGGTCGCCCAGATGTCTTTCGCTGTGACGGCCATACCCTACGGTCCCTCCACGCTGATGTTCTCTACGGGCAGTTTCGCGTACGACGCTTCCATAACAGGAATGCGGTCCGTTGTCCAGGACTGGCCGTCAAGCGATACTTCTACGTTCACCGTGTCAATTCCTGGCACCTTGTATACGGCCTGGATAGCCCTCTGAGGAATGATGTCCTTGCCGCGTGTGTATTCGGTGAGAGCCCAGTTCGCAATCTGCGTCTTGAGCTGGTTCGCGTAGTCTCTAGGCATCTGTTCCTCGCGGTACTCGGTGACTGTCAACCTCATGTAGAATGGGTCGCCGCCGGTCACCCGGAAGAAATTGACGGTGTGGGTCATTCTTGCGGCGTCCACTGCGGTCCCGGATTCAGGCCCGTAGGCCTTTATGCCGGCCGGTTTGCAGTTCCATATAGCCTGGGCGATATCGTCGTTCGCGATTGCGGAGTAAGTCTCGGGAATGAACACCGCGATGTTGTGGCCAGGAATGCCGGAGGAATCTGTCTCGGGTTCCGGGTTATCGACGAGGGACACGAGCGGTCCGAGTGAGTTGCGCAGGTAAGTGAGCATACCGTCGTAAGTCGCAAGCCCGGTAGGGTCGGAAGATAGTAGCCTTGCGCGGAATGTATCGTCATCCTCGCCATCGGCTCTCTGCTGACCCATTAGGTGGCCGAGGTTGTCAAGATAAGTACCATCCGCGCTGGAGAGGTCAAGACCGGAAGCGGCACCCTGCAAAGCCTCTACCACCTCGTTGTAGGCATATACGAATAGGTCAATGAGCTGACCGTCCGGGCTGCTCGTGGATAGGTCCAGGTCTTCGCCGAATATTCGCTTGATTTTAGCTGCGAGAGCTTCCCGCGTTTCGCGGTAGCTTTTAACTGAAAGTCCATTGCCGTCAAGTAAGAATCCGGTTGCCATAATCAAAATTCTCCCGTCGTTACGCTCCCATCCTTCGCCTGCACCCTGAACTTGCCGCCCATGTTACGGCCATTGACTTCAAGTGAAACCTGCACGACCTTCTTAACGGTCGGCAGTTCAGTAAGTTTCTGCCTGATTATGGCTGTCGCCACATCGAGGTATTGAGCGGGTAGCCCCAGGATCCTATTGAACCACGGAACGCCGTGGGTGTAGTCAACGAAGGACTCGCCCTCCTCACACTTCAGCAGACAAAGACTCTGCTGTTCCGCCTCCTTGCGGTATGCGTCGGCATCATCCTTCACGATGCGCGCTATACGGTTGCCGGACAGCTCGATGTCGTGGTTATTGTTCAGCCGCATTTCGTTCATATCCTCTAAAAAATAAAACGAGAGATGCTTATAGTGCAAAATACGGTAAAACACGCTTAAATACACTTAAAAACTGACACAGCCGTTTGCCATTCCGGCATTCAAGAAGTATATTCGTGTTATGTGGGTATTTACAAAGGCTTTCGACAATTGCGTTGTCCGGGTAATTCTCGCCCTGGTGCTTATCTATTGCATCATGGCTTCCCACTGGCTCATATTCGTCGTTTGTGCCATCTTTGCAGGATCCCTGTTGCTGTACGACGCATACAGGAAGGAACAGAATGAACTGGAGCAGACCGAAGAAACCGCGCCGGAGCAGGAAAAGCAGAAGAACCCGATGGACGATTTCGACCAGCTGTAATCATTCAGCAGTTACTGAATCCTGACCGGCTTTAGATATGTAGATGGTCATCGAAAAAGTCCTAGTGTCCTGTGGCGTTTTGGTTCCGACAATCCCGGTGACGGTTGCACTCTCGTCACCTTCAAGGACAGCCATATTGTCGTTTGAAGACACTTTTGCAATCGGCGAAATGGTGAACACTACCGGATTGGCAACGAAATAGCTCTCCTGGTAAATGATTCCTGCAACATTAACTTTTAGTTCGCCAAAGTAAGCCCCATTACCGTCTATATTGACTTCGTGGCTTGCTGGTGTATCAATCACTGCAGAAGTGAAGGAGATGCCGCTTTCCTTAACCGCAATCGTGCAACCTTTGACAGCTACCGGCTTCACGGCGCCTCCACCTTCAAGTGGCCGTTGATCGTGACCGTGCCGTCGCTAGCCATCTCTATGATGCCATTGCCCGTAACGCTCACGGAGTCGCGCCCAATCGTAACGGAAACGGCCCTTGATCCGCCCCTGCTCATGGGAATCGCCACAAGGTCGTTCAGGTCGTTTCCCGAGAAAGAGAGAGGGTCAAACGGTCCCTTGTCCTCGCCACCCTTGACCCATGCGCGTATGTCGCGGCTCGATGCCACGCAAAGAACAGGGTCGCATTCTTCAAGCGCGAACTTCACCACGGCGGCAGATGTGCCGGGCCAAAGAACGGGCACCCCCTCGATAGGAAGTGGCTTTCCGTCGGCTCCGTCCGGCTCTATCTGCATATTCTTCAGCACGTTCCTAATCGACGGCGTTACATCAACAGTCCCGTCATCGTTGACCTTCTTCACGACGGCCGGGAATGCAGTCTCGAATCCTTCCATGTAGGAATCAATCACCGAACGCGTGAGCCTGACAAAAGATTTCTCAAGGCCGTTACTCATCCTTGCCCCCTACCGGCTCCTGCGCCGTAAACTCAACCGTGAAATCTCTCCCGGTGTTCCCGCCCCTGTAGTTGCATTCCGTCACGATGTAGCGCCCCTTCACGGCAAGCGCACCCGAATACGGGTCCCCATCGTCTGAGCTGTCTATAACCACGAAGCAGTTCGGCACGACAGACGCGTTCATAAGGCAGCGGCCGCGCACCTTCTTGATGCGGTCGATTGCCTTGCTAGGACGTTCCTTCGGCGCAATGTCGCCCTCCTTCTTCGATAGGAAGAAGTATTCCGGGTCGTATCCGTAATTCACCTTGTTCAGGCTCTCGTCGCGCTCGGCGGTGCATTCCAGAAGGCCGCTTGCGTGCGTCAGCTCGACATGTTCCAGTTCAAGAGACTTGTCACGGGCCATTACAATTAGCTCGTTGTTGTCGAGGTAGACAATAGCCTTCCCGAACTGGTACATCTCGTAATCGAAGAAATCATTAACCACGTCGGTAAATGTCCCGCTCCGCCTGTACGGGTAGTCTATCCCCTCGTCCAGTACGGCACCCGCACCGGCACGAAGAACGATTCCGGCATAGTCGCACATATCCTGCAGGCACTCGCGGATTTTCTTTCCCTTCGGGAACGATACCGCCATGTTCAGGCGTGCCAGCTGGTAGAAGTTGCCTCGTGCCTGTACGCAGTTCAGTTCCAGGACTACATCCTTCCCCTCTCGCCTTGTCAAAGCGTTCGCTATCTGGCCGGCAAATATAGTCCTTGCGCCGCCGCTGTCAGTATAGCCAGCCTTGAGAATTACGCTGTTGCCCTCGTTAATGATGGTGTTCAGCGTCTCCGGTTTCGCGTTGTACACGGTAATTTCCGCACCGTTGTCGAACCACTCCACTGAGCGGGTAACGTCGAACTCTATGTCAAGTTCCGACAAGTCAAGGACGGTTTCGCCGCCGCTCTCGTTGCCCTTATTGAAACGCCCTACAAGAAGTTGAACCTCGCGACCGAACATCACGCCCCCTTGGCCGCAAGGACTTCGTAGAGGTGTTCCATCTCGGACTCGTCGATATAGTTCAGCGTGTAGTCGCTTCCGAGGTTGTCGAATCCTAGCGGGTCGCGACAGTCGAGACGCTTTTTCAATACAACGAGATCGCCGCCATTCAGGCAGCGGTTCTTGTAGGCCAAAAGCGGAGTGTTCACGACAAGCCTTATTCCGCTGTTCTTGCCGTCAACGGATTCCAGGTCCGCAAACCAGTGCGCGTCGCGGCCGTTCCATAGAAGCCTGATGGAAAGCGAAACGCCAGAAATGTTAACGGAAAGGGTGCGCCATGCGCCGCCGTCCTTATTCAACGGAATCTCTATCATACTTCTACATCTCCGAACACAATTCCCGTAACGCCCTCGTCAATGCGTTCGACGGTATATTCCACGCCAGTCACCTTTCCGGATTTCTCGTTTAGCGCCATCTTCTTTCCAGCGTCCGTCGCCTGCTCCTTCGGCTTCGGAGGATTCCACACGCCATCGCGCTTCCTGGCCGATACCTTCGCTGTTCGCACTTCGCGTAGCCTCGCAACGAAACGGATGCTTTCGCCGTCTTCGGGGCCTCTTGCGAATTCTAGCGATTCCACGACCATTTCATCGTAGACTTCGAGGCTTGTAACAAGACGAACCGGCTTGCGTTCCCTGGCTATCGCCTTGAGTGAATCAAGTTTCTTGTCAAGAGCATCGTTACCCCGTCCTTCTACGCCGTCGATGTTCACCCTGTCCACGGACCTGTTCACGTTCACGTTTCCGTACCTGTCGGGTTCTCCGTTCACGTAGCCACTTGACTTGCCTCCTATCGGGTGGTTCGTGAATAGCCCGGTCACCTGCACCGAACGCAGCCGTTCGGCAACGTGGTCCGATATAGCCGAGCCGTTCTCCACGGCGTGGTCCGCTATATCGAATTCCAGACTGTGGCTCTCGTCGATTAGCAGGTCGAAGGCAACCTCGTCGATGCCGAATTTTTCATTGCGGAAGAAAATCGATGCCTGCGCCACCTTAGGACGGTAGCGGTATTCCCTGTCGTAGAATCCTACGGCCTGGTCAATAAGTCCCTGGTATGGCAATGTTATCATAGAGAGACCGCCTTCGCCACTGCGGTGCGGCTTGAGAAGTTGAGCCTTGATGTTGTCAGCTCGCGGAGCTGGTCCTTGATAATCTTCGCGGTCATGTCTGAATCCGTCTTGATCTCGTTGTTGACAGTTATTCGGTTGTTCGTGACAGGCTTCATGTTCTTGAACTGGGACATCATCTTGTCCATGTCGAGACCACCCGGGGCCGATTTTGAAATTTTGTCGGTTGTCCAGATGTCATAATACGAGCCGCTCATGTCGTAACCCATGTATTTCGCACGATCAAAAACTTCCTTGTACCTTTCATCCGAGATTTCGCCCGCCCTGTACCGTCTGTATGAACCTATGACGCCTTGGCGGACGTTTCCGTCCTCCTTGATTTTCCTGCGGGTCTCCTTCGCCTTGGAGGCCTCCTTGTATGCCTCCCACAATGTTGTACCGATAAGCGCGATTTCTCCGATAAGGAGCCCCCACGCACTGGAAGTGGCCAGCTTCATTATTCCGCCACCCAGACCGCCGAGCGAACCAAGCAGGCCCGACGCGGCACCTCCAGCGCCCTGCACCCCTATGGCGGCGCTTGCTACCTTCGCCGCCACGGCTAACGATCCGAACGATGCCGGGAACTCGCTAATGATTTCAAGCAAGCCAACGGATTTCTCCGCTATAGCGGCTATCGTGTCAGCGTTGTCTGCGAAAATCTGCACGAAACGTTCAACCACGTTCCCGAAGCTCTCGAACATACGCCCGATTGTCGGCATGTTGCGCATGATGGAGGACGCGACCCTGGCGAACACCGGCTGAAGTCTACGGCCCACTTCTTCACGCAAGTCGCCCATGGCGTTCTGCGTCTGGATAATCTTCCCCTCGTCGGTATTAGCCAGGTCCTGGGCCATGCCCTTTACCGGGGCTAGAACCTTTTCGAGGGCAGCTATTTCCATGTCCTCGGTAATCTTCTCTCCCTTGCGCCTGAGTTCTGCGAGCTGCTCGATTGCGGTAATGTCGAAGCCCTGCGCCTTGAGCGTCACGGCACGCCCCGAAAGAGCCTGCATGAGCTGCTGCGAAAATCCGCGCATCTGGTCTGCGCTCACGGCACCGCCGCCGGTACTCTTTGCGGCATAGTCGGCCACCAGTTCCATCATGCGCTTGGAGTTGTCAACACCCCTTATCTTGTTCTGCCAGCCACCGGCAGCGGTGAGCATAGCCTCGTCTCCGTAGATGGTGCGCCGCTGGATGTCGCTCGCGTAGTCCTTCAGCTCTTGCACCCTGTCTGCGGTCCCGTTCTGCCTCATGCCGAACTCCAGCATCTTTTCGGCCCTGTTCTGCGTATTGAACAGGTCTATTGAACCCTGCGAAAACGCCTTCAGCGGCTGGTAGACCATCTGCGCCATCTGTATGAGTCCGGGAGTGACGGCGGCAAGTCCTCCAAGTCTACCTAAAGGCAACGCTGCGGCTCCTGCACCCGTCGCCACGGCGGAGGTAGCACCGGAAACTGACGAAACCGCGCGGACCGTGTTCGCACGCGATAGCTTCAGCGAGAACAGTTCAAGGCCACGCCTTGCAGAATCCAGAGCCACGGCAAAGGCGTTGGTACTCCTTGCCGCGTGACGCTGCTCGCGCACGAACGATGAAAGACCTCCGGGGGCTACGGCAGCCTGTGGATTTTTCAAGAAGTTGATATTGGATATGATGCGGGATGCGGATGCGTCCGCCTTGAAGCGAATCTGTATGTTACCCGCCCTCTTCTCTATTTCTGAAAGTGAACGTTTCAGTTCGGAATCGTCAACCTTGAACTTGATCGACTGAACAAACTCTTCCGCCATTGTTATTCCCTTTCTCTTTCGGTTTTGAGTTCAAAGAACTTGCGCCACGCGCTTCCGTAATCATCGACCATCTGCAGGTAGGCGGCAAAGCTGTTCATTCGCTCCCAAGTCCATTCCTTCTCGATATCCTCGAGCGGAACGTGCGCGCTCCTGACAATACGCCATATTACGGCGTACTCGTCGGCACCGCCACGGAGCGTCCCTACTTTACCGAGCCGTTCGCAGTCGGAGTCGTCTTCGTCTGAGAATCCCCGGACGTAGGCGTTCCCGTAGTTCCGTTCCCATTCGGCCCCGTCGCCGGAGCCAGCTCGAAAGGGAGCATCTTCTCGCGGTCCCAAACCTCGAAAAGCAGGCTGTACATACCGCCGAGGCGACCGTCGAAATGGGCGGCTATCGCGTCCATGTCCGACAAGGATACGTTCTTCTTCCCTGGAGTAACCACCGTGACGTTTTTCAGAGTTGTCTCCACGAGAAGCCGGAACTCGTCATCGCCGTAGCCCTCGAATGCGGCTGCAATGGCCGCAAAGCTGGAAGCCCCGTCAACGCCCCCCTTAGGGAGTGCGTTCACCATGTTGCCGACGGCTCCGTTCACCTTGCGGTAGAGGTTGATGGCCTCGAATCCGGTGTGCGGGATTAGCTGGTATTTTTCGTTTTCGAGTTCAAAGCTTACCGGGTTCATGTGTTACTATGCCCCCTCGAATGCGGCCTCGGCCTTGACCTGGAGAACGATGTTTCGCGGCTGGGCCTGGCGACCCTTAACCGCATCGCCCATGCTCTGCACCCAGGCGACACCCATGAGCACGTACGCCCCGTTCAAGTCGGTAATGGCGAACGGATACGGTCCAACGCCTGTACGTTCGTCCGCCTGGCGCATCGTCTCGATTGCGTTGAGCTGCGGACTGGTCTGCATCATCGGGAGATTCACCGTGTAGAGGTTGCGCACCATGCGGGAGCGTTCCACGGCACCGTTGGAGCCTTCCACCACTTCGAATTCCGGGCCTTCCTTGGTGACGGTCGGGTCACCGTTGAAGTCGGTCAGGGCGACGCCGTTGAGCGATATGTTGACCTTGGTGTGGTCGTAAGTTCTGAACATCGACATAGAATCCTCCTTAGAGAGTTACCTGCAGGTCAACCTGCACGACGGTGTGGATGGAGTTCATGCGGGCGTAACGGCCCTTTATAAGCGGCAGGTTTCGCTTGCGCACGTCCTCGGCGTAGTTCTCGACGAGGTAGCTGTAGGGCTTGTAGTCCACGCTCGCGGAATCAGCCATCACGTACTGATGGTCGGTGTCCTGCGCCACGGTAAGCACGTTCAGGACGCTTGCCGCCACGGCACCGATACCGGCATCGTCGTAATTCACGCCGTTGCCGTCGTTGCCCTCGCCGAGCAGCCTGTAGATGCGGCTCTGCACGTTGAAGCGGATCCAGTCATCCTTGATGATTTGGTCTATAAACTTTTCGTTGCTGGAAGTGGTTCCCATGAACAGGCGGGACTCGCCGGATACCTTCACGTAGATGTTCAGTCCGCGGTCGATGGCCTCGTTGTATTCTGCGACGCTGTAGGAATCCGGTGTCACGCCCTTGCACTTCTTGTGGGCGAAGGTTCCACGGGCGGAATCGCTTGCGCAACGGAGAGCAACGATTCCAACCGGCAAAAATTCGTAAACAGTTTGTGCACCGACTGTGGTCTTTTCCTTGTGCACGTAGACGGCAACGCGGTCATAACCGGCATCGGAACGGCCTTCTGTCCCGGCCATGGAGTCAACGTTCGGAACCTGGATATGGACCATCTTCTTCACGTCTGCAGCCCATTCGTGCCATGCCTTGATGCTTGCAAGCGAGAGTGCCTGCGCATCGTCGGTAGCCACCACGACGTGGTAGAAGTTTAAATTATAGGAAGCCGCCTGCACTGCGGAGAGCGCATCGGAACCCGCAGGGATGCCCACGACTCGGGAAGGATGTGAATCCTGCGCGAAGAACGCCTTCATCATCTGGTAGAGTTCGGAATCCTCGCCGTAAGCCGTCTTGGCTGCGTCAAGCGAAGAAACCTCGGCGGCATCCTTGCCTTCAGCCTTGCCGACCAGGGCCACCGTGTTCACGTCCACCGTGGTGACGCTCGTAATGGCATCCTGGATTGATATCTTGACAATCTGGTCGATAATCTGCGCCATTGTCTATTCTCCTGTATAAGTTAAACCTCAAGTTCCACCGGATCCACCGTCTCGATTCTAGGCACATCCTCTATAATCTCGTCCGCGAAGTTCACTCGCATCGTGAATCTCCACTGCATTACGACAAACTCTCCGTCGAACGTATCTACGGGTATGATGCTACTAAAGTCCCATACGGTAAATCCCGCTTCCTTGCCTGCCTTGTCGATGAAATCCTTCCGCTGGACCAGGTTACGCACCATGCGCAACGCCTCTCCGTCGCCTTCCACTTCCGTAAAGGCCACCGTTGCCAACTGCTGGAAAGCGAACTTGGCTTTCTCCCCAGGTGGCGGCTGCATTTCGGAGCCGTGCTGCTCCACATCCTCGACCCTTACGGCAACGTACTTTCCAACAGGCGCAGGGTCGTTCGTCGGAGACTGGATGAACTGACAGTCCAAAAGCTCGTGCTCGTTGAAGTAGCGGCAGATTTCCGCTTTGATTGTCTCGGTAGCGGAACTCATGCGGACTCCTTCAAGGCTTCGGGCACCTGCGACTGGGGTACCAGGCACGCGATGTACTTCCAGTGGTCTATAAGACCGTTCATATTCGGCAATTCGTCCACAAGCTCGTAGAGATAGCAGCCGCAGCGCACGTATCCAAGGGCTGTCCCGTCCTCTGAACGGAAGTCTAGCCGCTCGGTGCTGTACACCTTCACAGTACCAGTGTTCCTGCTGGCGGCCACCGCAGGGACTGTCTCCTTGCCGTTCAGCGGCTGCACCGTACCGCGCACGGAGCGGGTCGATACCTCGCCCGCCACGGCGCGTCCGTATGAGTCGAAACCAGACTTTCCGATCCGCACGAAATCAAAAGCACGATTGAACAGCGTCGCCACCGTCTAGCCCCCTGCAGCACACGCCACCAGTCACACCCGGGCGCGGTGAATACTGCTCCATAAGTTCAAGGTATTCCTGTCCGTACACGGAATTGCCAAGGTCTCCGTTACCCGAAGAGCCGCCTGCGCCGTAGCCTATCGAGAGGTCCCCCTCCCGCTTGCTGGTCACTGGACCCGAGACACCTTCCGCAGCCATGCCCTGCAAGAACGACTTGTGCATCACCATCAGAGACAGGGCGTACACGTAGGCCTTGCCGAAGTAGCAGCGGCTCACACGCAATTCAGCTCCCTTGATAAGCGCTTCTAGGCGATTGCTTTCGGCAACAGCCTCGGTGAGGTAGCTAAGCAGCTCGGTTCGTTCTTCGGGTGTAAGCGACACGGGCTATTCCTCCGCTTCCTTTTCGGCCTTAGCCTTATCGGCGGCTTCCCTTGCCGCCTTGTCGATTGCATCGAGCTGGCCCTTGCGTTTCTTCGCGGCCTTCTTGACGGACTCGTCATTCGGGGATTCGTTCTCGATATCGTTCACGGCCTTCTGCGTGTTGGCCTTCTGCACGGCCTTAACCGCGTCGTCAGTCTCCTCGATGCAGCCGTCTTCCATGAGGGCCGCAAGCTGCGGGAACTTACTCGCGTCGATTTCATCAACGGCGTTAGAGCCGGGGAGAAGCATGGTCCCGCCGAACACGAATGCACGGGCGGTGTTGTTGATGTAGATTTTCTTTGCCATATAAATTCCTTTACCGGGTGGATGTCAAAAAGTCAATAATAACGGGGATCACAAAGCAAGATGGCAAACCGCCGGGAACACGGGGCCACAGTGCAATCAAGCCATAGGCCCCGCGCAACCCGGTAAGGTAATGTTACACGCCGTCGGCGTACACGATGCCCTTCAGGTTCTTGATGACCGTGCCGCCGATGCGGGCGTAGCAGGGCACCTTGTAATGTAGGGCGTGGGCCTGGGGTTCCTTCTGGCGGAACGGTTCCGGGAGCACGTAGGCGAGCACGCTCGGAGCCTTCTTGTAGGCCACGGCGCGTCCGGTGAGCTTGCGGGATTCGTTCCAGTTCACGATGCCCTGGGCGGCGAACAGCTTCTTGAGGTAGTCAAGGATGCTGGTGCCGTCGTACTGGGATACGCGGGTGGTGGCGATGTGGGCGAATGCCTCGTGCGGCAGGATGATGCTGTCAAGCACGATGGAGCCCTTGTTTAGGGCGTAGCCCGCATCGATGATTGCGTTAACGTCCGCCACGATTTCATCGAGGGTCTTGTCCTTCCACTTGGTGGAAGTTGTCCCGGCATTGCTTGTCACGCTGACGACGGTCACGTTCGCGTTGTTGAAGAGGCCGGTGATGCCCTGTTCGGTGTCACCAACAAGGAGCACTTCGTCAACCTTATCGTCAATCTTGCGGCGGGCGGTCTCCGCATCGTCTCGAGATACGTCGATGCCTGCGGTGAGCCACTGCTGGAGCTCGAACTCGGAGTAGGCGTAGGCGTCGGCGATGGTCTTGATGCCCACGGTTTCGAGCTTCATCAGGCGGGCGACCGGCGGAAGGTCGTCGGCGTAGTCGGCGATGAACTTAGCCATGCCCACTTCGGACACGGTCTTGTAGGCCCAGCTGGTGAGCCACGGGGAGAGTCCGCCCTGGGCAGGGATGAACTTGGTTGCGCCGAGGGCATCGCGTTCGAGGCCGTAGGTCTCGTTGGCGATCTTGCCGAATAGCGCGAGGATGAGAGCTTTCTGCTTGTCAGAGAAATTCATGTTGTACCTCCTTAGGCGATTTCCATTTCGGCGATCTGGCCGTCTGCTGCGTTGGACTTGAACACGCCGCCAGCGATGGCGGTAGCTCCGGCGGAAGTCGCGGTGATGGCGAAGTTGGTGTCGTTAACGTATGCCGCCTGTCCGGCCTTTACTTCGCCGAGGACGCGCACCCAGACGCGGCCCTTCTTCAGAACGTTCACCTGGTCGCCGACTTCGTAACCAGCAAAGCCGAGTCCGTCGAAGTTGGTGCGGCAGGCGATACCGATGAAGGAACCGCCTTCGGGCTTTTGGGACCAGATCTTACCCGGTTCGCCCTGCTTGGCGAACAGCGCGAAGCCGCCGCCCGCGTTCTTGGAATCCTGCATGAAGCCGGACTCGATGGAGTGGGGCACGTGCGGGAAAAGAAGTCCCGGAAGGCCCTTGGTTTCATTGAAATCTGCGTTGTCGATAGCCATAGACTATTCCCCCTTCTTTTCGGACTTGCCCGTCATGGCATCAAGCATGGCCTGGTGCGCCTTTTCAGGGTCGAAGTCCTGGTTGTCAATTATATTCTTGAAGTCGGGAGCGAACGGGGAGCCGTCGTCCACGGGTTTCTTTTCGATTATGGAATCCAGATGGATGCAGGCGGAATCGAAGGCCACGCCAACGTATTCCACGCTCTTGTCCTTCAAATCCATCTTGTCGCCGAAGGCCTTGGTAATGACAGTCTTCTTGATGTCGATGGCGGAATCTTCCGCCTTGACTTCGCAGCCGTACTTCTTCGCCGTATCGACGAGCTTGATTTTCTCGTCCACAAGTCGGGCGATTACGTTATCGTCCTTCGCGGATTCCTTGAGTGTCTTGACTTCGGCCTGTGCCGCGTCTCGTTCTGCCGTAACCTTGTCGAGTTCGGACTTGTGGGCGGCGGCGGAATCGGCGAGCTGCTTTTCCAGCCCGGATATTTTCGCGGCCACAGCCTCGTCGCATTCGTATACGGCACCGTCAATGATGATTTTCTTCATTGCGCTGTCCTTTGCCGGGGTGTGCCCGGACTTGTTTGTTTTGATAATTTCAAAAGCGTCGCCCACGGCGATTTCCACGGACTCGCCCGCCCTTCCCGCATAGACGAGCGCCAGGTGGTTGTAGCGGATGCCGTGCTGGATGTGGGTGTATTCCGTGCCCCTCCAGTTGTTCAGCGGGTCCGCGTTCACTTCCACGGACTGCACGTCGTAGCCCATGGACACGGCGGCAACCTCGCCCTTCTCGATGGCCTCGATGGCCTTAGGGTCGGTGATGGTGACTGTAATCCACAGGTCGATGCCGTCAAATTCGGCATCCGTCCCGGTGAACCCCACCTCGTACTTCTTCACGTTACCCGCATTGACCATATCCTTCGGGTGCTGCAAGGTGACTGGCTTGGAGTTCGCCGTGACGACGGATTCGGGCGCGCCAACCTCGGATTCGGGGCGCAGCACGCGCACGATCGTCTTTCCGTCCTCGCCTAGGTAGCGGAACACGCCCGCGCATGTAACGCGGATTCGCCCGGTGAGGTAGCCCTCCGGGGTCCTGCGCAACAGCTGCGGTTCGAAGATGCTTGAATCTTGAAGAATTGCCATATGTGCATAATATAGGCACGTACGGACACGATGTTGTCAATCGCCTAAAACACGCTAAAAGACGCTTAAAAAGGACTAAAGAGGAAGCCGACAAGACCATTTTCCATATAATTGCTTGTTGCTTTTCTCAGTGGAAAAAGGTATATTGGTGATATGTAGGTTTGATTATGGCTGAACAGAAAAAAGAATTCTTCTGGAAATACGAAAGTGTCCTTGACCACGACATAACGCCGGAACAGTTCAAGGCTGTTACCGGCTTTGACTGGGAAAGGCGCTTCGAATACCTCCAAAGCGTCGTCAACAGCCCCTATGCTGGATGTCTTGACATAGTTGTGCTTTACGGCGGACGCTATGGGATACCCTATAACAAAAAAATGTGTGACAAATATGGTGTTCTTGCAAACAAAGCACCTATGGTGATGGATTACTGCTACTAAGTTTTACCTCGTATCGTAAAGAGCCCCTATAAGACATATATTCAGAAAAGGAGGACGATTATGCCTGCTGAATTTACACCAAGTCCGGAATTCCTGAAGTTACTCGCACTCGTTGACGAGTGGTCTACGCACGATAAGGAATACATCTGGGAAAGCTCCCTGAAGGATGGAGCACCTCAATATGTGCACGAAGCTTTAAAAGAGCTTGTCAAGATTCAAAAGGAACTAGACAAGGAAGGAAGCTGCATCTAGATTCCTAGTGGCTTGGCTCGCTCCGTCACAATCTTGTAGACCTGCTTCGACATGTTCTGCGCACGGCTCCTGTTCACGAAAACGTCGGCAAAGCTTTCAGCTATTGTCTCGGTGTACTTGTACGTCATGTCGGCGTAATCGCTGATCGTTTTTCTTATTGCCATCAAATCTATAGAGGATAAGTTCTTGTATCCGGCCGCATTTGCGGCCTTTATTACAATTTCCCTGGCTATGGATTCATAATTGATGATGTTGCTCTCTTTCTGCGCTATCCAATAATTGACGATGTGACCCATTTCATGTATAGCAGAAGCCTTAGCGGACATTCCTTTAGGATGGAACGATGAATCGGCGAATTCATAAGTGTTATTCATGTAATAACTTGAAAACCTTAAAAAGAAAGGCTTGTTCATATTCCAGTTTGCAGACATGATATAACCAATGGCATTTGAGCTTTTCACGTCAGAAATTTTTGCATTCTTGAATATTTCAATTACGCTATCAATTCCAGAAAGAGCTCCTTTTAATTTTTCAAAATTACAGTTTGTCAAAGCCTTTTGCAGTTTTATGGAATGTTTTTTTTGGAAATAGCTAAACAGTTCCTTTGCGTCCTTGCTCTTTTCGATTTTTTCGTCTACGGCGTACTTTGGAATCAGACCCGCCCTTTCTTCAATACGGTTTGATCTTTCGTACATTATTTCGTTGATGTATTCTTGTGTCCTCCTGGAGTGCCTATCGTTTGACAACTTCAATATTTCACGGCGTCTCTGTTCTTCATTTAGCTCAGCTTTTGTCTCCTTTACCTGCTGTTCCGCCTTTTCCGCCCTCGCCTCTGCCTTCGACGTCTCCTCCCTTGCCTGTTCAAGCGGAGTGGGTTCCTTTTCCTCCGATTCCTCAGATTCCTCCGGACGCTCCTTGATCTCGTACTGGCCGTCTATCTCTGGGTCCCACGCCACCGACGTGCAGCGGCACTGGAAGTCGTCGCCCGGGTGCAGGTGGCACATCTCGCTGGTGCGCGGGTGCTCCACAGGGTGCAGCGGGTCGTCAGGGTTCTCGGTGTAGTACACGGTGGGGTCGTCAACCGAGCAGATGACGCCGTTCATCGCCTGGTGGTCAGGGCGCGTCCGTTCGTCCATGGTCGCCATCCACACATAGTAGCGGCATCCCATCTCGCGATAGGTGGCGCGCGTCACGGAGCCGTTCAGCTTCGCGGATTCGGTGCGGGCGATAAGTTCGGCGCGGTGCCTGAATTTCAGCTCCAGTTCTCCCTTTATGGCCTTTTCAAGCTGCCTGCCGTTCCAGCCCTCGTTCTTCGCGGTCGATACGATGCGGGATATCTCCTTCTTCGCGTCCGACTCGGCGCTCTTGCACAACGTCTGGAAGTTCGCCTCCCACGTCCGGTAGATTTCATCCTTCGCGTTTGGCGGGTAGTAGGGCTTGCCCACTATCATCTCGGAGCTTCTCGCCACGGATTCCGACACCTTGCGGCCAATGGCGCGACCGATTGCCGACACCTCGCTCCTGAAGTCCTCCGGTAGATCGCCACCGAAATTCGCCAGCGTTTCCAGGTCGTCGGCAAAAACCTCGCCGTTCACCGCCACGGCATAGGCCTCGGCGATATATCTGGAAATTTCCGACTTGAGCGCCACCTGCAGGCGAAGCTCTTCCTTGTACGGGTAGAACATACGTGAATTGAACACGGGGTGCCGCCCGCGTTTCTTGCCGGTGGCCGTCTGCACACCCTGCGCGAATCTCACGAGGTCGTTCACTGGCTAGACCTCCACGCTCACTTCCCAGCTGTGGCCGTTCTCGAATACCGCCTTGCGCACCTCTTCAGGGGCCACCGCCCCCATCTGGTAGTAGGTGTTCAGCGTATCCGCCTGCAGCTTTCTCGCTTCGAGCGTCTGCTTCAATGTCATCTCGTCTACCGCGCCCCACTCGAACTCGGACAGCTCGCGCCCCAGGTTACGGCGCGTGAGGTCGGCAAGCAGGGCGCACGTCGGTCGATAAAGGCAGTCGTTACGCCACATGTCCACAGACTGGCACCACGCCTGCGTGTCGCCCTCGTTGGTCTGCGCAAGACCCGTCGCGCTCTGCCCGAACAGGATGCTCATCGGGATGCGGGATTTTGCCGCGACCTGCACCATGCACTTCTGCCACACCTCCGGAAGCCCCTGGAAGTTGTGGGAGAGTATGTCGAATCCGTCGTCCTTCCCTGCGAACGCCGCCCTCATCGAGTTCATCGTGAGCTTGAGAAGGCTCATCACCTTGTGGATGTCGTTCACCCCGCAGTCGGGCTTCGAAAGCATCAGGTTGAGGTTGCTCATTCGCATGAGCAGCGTCCCGGTCTCCTGCGCCATGTTCGTTATCGCCCCCGACACGGCGGCAAGCTCCTTCAGCGACTGCTCCACCGGATAGAGGGCCGACACCCCGAAGAAGGATTCAGCGAGGGAGTTTTCAAGCACGTCTGGCAATTCTTCGCCGTGGAACACGGTGCACCTTGAAGGGTGAATGAGCACCTGGCGACCGCCAAGCAGGTTCACGCGGAAGACACGCGGATATTCGCCATTGAAATCATCGGTTCGGAGTTCCACCTTACCGGCGGAATACACCCTGTATCCCTTCACCTTCGCGCCATTCGGCGGTTCATGCGCTAGCGACTCCGCACTGTCGCCATCGTACTCGGTGGCGACAACAGCGCCGCCGGTGAGACGCAGGAACGACCCCGCCTTCTTGACAGCACGCAACAGCCCGATCCTGGACGCAAGATTCAAGGCCTCGCCGCCATTGTCCCCGATGATGGCGATGTCCTTCATCAGGGACGCTTCCGGGAACCCGTCCACGATGAAGGACGCTATGCCGTCCTGCACCTTCATGCTAGACAGCGCCACCAGGTTCGCGGGCCTGTACGGAGCCACACGGATGTTAGCGCTCTTGTCCATTGAAGCGAAACCGAGACCCGTCACCATGTTCTCGTAGGCCCCGTCGTTTATAATCTGTCTATCCTCTTTCATTGTCCGATTGATTCTCCTATAAAAAGTCAAGTACACCACGCCCGCCCTGCACTGCGAGCGAGTCCAATGCCTGCGTTGTCGCGTCCACCTGGTCGTCGTGCGGCGCGTTCGGGAACGAGAGCAGCTCCTCCAGGTAGTGCCGTACCCACGGGTGCGCCCCGTCCATTGGAGGCAGGAGTACGTTGCCGGACTCGAAAAGCGGGCTCACCGCGTAGGCGCGCGCCGTCTTCGATCCCCTCGGGGTATACGGCACCAGCCCGGGTATTTCGGAACCAAGCGCAGCAATTATCGCGGGTCCGTTCGCCTTGTCCTCCACGATTTTCTCGAGAGCCATGGGCCACTTCGCGCTCATGCGCCGCATGGCGCGCACCTGACCCACGAAGTCCAGCTTTTCGCACACGGCATCGAGAAGGTAGAAGTTGCCGCCTACCTTGCCCCATACCTGGCCCGCCACGTAGTCGGATTTCGCCGCGTCCTTGAATGTGAAATCCCAGCTCTGCACCACACGCTCGAAAACATTCGGTTCCGTGTCCCAGTGCCGCACCCATGACCCCTTGAATATGCCGCCTCCACGCGGCGTCGGGTGCTGCTGGTAGAGGGCAGCCCAGTCGTAGGACCCGACTGCGCCGCGTATGGCTGTAAGTTCGGCGAGGTCGTAGCGTTCCGGGTGGAGCGCCTCGCCCTCCTTCCTGAATTTCTCGTCGTGTTCAGCTATGGCGGGGTAGCTCACCAGCTCCCACTTCTCGCCGCCCGCCTCCTGCGCCTGCAGGAGCCGCCCCACAAGGTCGTCCTCGTGCCACCGGGTGTGCATTACGATGATTCCGCCACCTGGAGCGAGACGCGTCCGAAGCGTTGACGTGTACCAGTCCCACGCCCTGGCCCTCATCGTCGGGCTGTCAGCGTCGCGCCTGTCCTTGAACGGGTCGTCTATGATGGCAATCTGCGCACCCTTGCCGGTGATGCCAGTGTTAACGCCAGCCGCTATGTATCGTCCCCTGCGCCCAGGTATCTCGAAGTACTTCGAGGTCTGGACGGCGGTCATGTTCGTAACGGACGACCTGCGTTCCAGAAGGTTCACCTTCGGGAAAAGCTCGCGGTATTCCGGCTGCTTCATGATTGACTGCACGTCACGCCCCATGGCAGACGCAAGCTCCATGTTGTAGCTTGCCGATATGATGTAGATGTCCGGGTTCACGCCGAACAGCCATGCGGGAAAGTCGCGGCTGACAATCTGGCTCTTTCCGTGGCGAGGCGGAGCCGTCAGGATGAGCCTCGGGCGCTTGCCCTGCACCGACTCCACGTAGAAGCGCATGAGCCTTGCGCACACCTCGCGGTGGAACCATCCCATGAGGTAGTCGTCGTGCATCGCCAGGATGAACGCCGCCAGGTTCCTTCTTGCAAGAGCGATCCTGGCCGGGGTCATACGCCAACCCCAGACGACCGATCAAAAAGATCCTGCTGACCGTAGACTCCCATGTTGACGGCCTCGGCCCTGATGTCCTCCGTATCCACTTCCGGCCCAGTCTCCGGCTTCGCATTATCTGTATCCATTGCCCGGGATAGCTGCTTCACCTCGAGTTCCAGCTTTTTCACTTCGAACACGGCCTTTTTCCCTTCGATCGACTTGCCAGCAAGCGCGAACACCCACTGCGCGCTCTTCAGGTCGCCCGATAGACCGCGCCCGGCGTGTACCGCTATGATGGCAGCCTCCAGCGCCGTGCTCCTAGCGTCGCCGGACAGACCCATTCCGTAGAAGTTGATGGAGTCAAGCGCCGCCTTCATGTCTGGGTTCTTCGTCATGTCGAAACGCCCCTCCAGTATGGCGGATGCGATACGGCGCACGTCCCTCATGCGGCTCTGCGTCCTGTGGCCCTTGGCCGCCGCTATTCTCGCGGTCTCAGTCGTGAAATCCCTGGCCATGCCTAGTCCTTCGACCTCGCCCACCATTCCTGGAACTCCCGCCACACGATGGAGATGCGACCGGAACGCGTGGAACGCCTTATAGGCAGCCCCCTCCTGTCTATCCACTGGTACACCGTCATGGGGTGGAAACCTATAATGGCGGCAATCTCCTTGACGCTGTAAATGCGGTCGCCTGGATTCATCATCCCGGTAACGTGGCTTGCGGGCACACTCGAAGGTGCCGTATATCCGAAAAGGTCATCCACTACGCATCCCTCCTTATCTCGAAAGTGACGGAATTCAACAGCCGCCCCGTGTCTACGAGCGGCTTGCTCGACCCCTTTCTGGCCACGGTCTTCGGCGACAGCGGCGCATACGTGCCCGTCTCGATGGCCTTCTTTATGGCGTCGCGCGTGCGCTCGCCCATTGTCGAAAGGAACGCGTCGACGGACATGTATCCGTTAAGCACGCGCGGGACGTATGCCTTCAGGATTCTAGGGTATTCCCTCGCCCATATCTCTGCGGCGAATGCCATGAACGGTCTGGCCGGTATGCGTCCGTACTTGAGCCCACCTAGCGTCTGCCCTGGCTCCCTTCCGTAGTTCAGCGTACGGGCTATGAGCGCAATCGATGCAGGCCTTCCCACGGCGGGCTGGTCGTTCCCGGTCGCCCTTTTCGCCTGCAGGTGTGCGTAGGCGGTCACGGCGGAACCGTTACTGTCTATCCAACCGGCCACCACTGTGGCGGAATCCATCGCGGCCTCCAGCTCACGGAGCCGCCTCACGATAGGCATCTTCGAATAGTCCATGCACGCATAAGATACATTTTTTTTTTGGGAAGCGTACCTTAAAAATTCACAGACGCATAAAAAGGGCGCAGATCGCGCGCCTAATTGTCGTTTTCCGTTTCCGAGCACATCTGATAGTCAAGTCTTGATCATTACTGATCAAACAAATATATCCAATCCCCTCTTCTCACGCGCGCACGCGCGTATAGTAGAGTAGAGGGATATTTACATAAAGGGAGATAAATAGAATATCTACTTCTATATCTACTTCTATATCTACTTCTATATCTACTTCTATAGGGTTATTTTTTGGGTTATTTTTTGGGTTATTTTTTGGGTTATTTTTTGGGTTATTTTTTGGGTTATTTTTTGGGTTATT
>SFFY01000063.1 GCA_004556745.1 Bacteroidales bacterium
GCCCCTCGACTTGCATGTGTTAGGCCTGTAGCTAGCGTTCATCCTGAGCCAGGATCAAACTCTTCATTGTAAATATATTTTTTTCTTTTATTCTGAATTATTTGCCTCGGCCGGATTTGCTTTAAGTTTTCGTATGTTCACCTTCGTGGAGAGTCTCTCTTTAAGCACTCATTCTGTAATCTAATTGACGGTGCCGACTTCTATCTTCGCTCTTCAAAGAGCGAGATGCTGTCTCTTGTACTTCTCTGTCGAATCTGTTATGGAAATTGTTTCAAAGAACTCTTTTCTTCTTTGCTTCCCGGGGGCGTTCCCCCGTTTAGCGAGTGCAAAAGTACGAACTTTTCTTATAACACAAAAGCCTTTTCCTTTTTTTTCTTACAAGAAAGGCAACTTTTTTTCAAATTAAAGAGGGTACACAATATTATATATATAGTGCTGCGCCAAAGAAATTGACACAGCACTTAAACAATCGCTGAACTTAAAAAAGGAATTGTATACTTATTGTAGCAGTATGACTTTTGCAGAAGTATTGTCCATATCGGGCATCGTAGCGCCTACGGTAGCACCGATATAGGTGGGGTCGGCAATGATGAACTTGCTGCCATTGACATTGATGTAGTCGCCGCCTTTGGCAATGGCTTCGCTGTCGGTAAACTGCACGGCAGAGGCCAAGTGGCCGGGATAATAGACGAGCACGCATTTAAGTCCGATGAGGTCGCGCACGAGACGAGTGAAGAGAATGCTGCGGTCTTCACAGTCGCAATAAGGATAGTGGAGGCTTTCTTCGGCAAAGAATGCGCGGTCGCCGCCCCATACTTTATCGTCGTATTCGTATACGAAAGCCGTCTGCACCCAGTTGAGCAGGCGTTCTACGGACTCTCGCTGCGACTTGCCCTGAATGCCGCGCCGCAAAGCGGGATAGAGCTGCGTCTTCACGGAAGCGCACATCGGCGTATTGGCATACATGGCCCAGCGCGTCATGAAGTTGCCGCCCACCTCCGAGGTGGGATAAGAGGTGTAAAAGTCGAGCAGGTTCTTATTCACGCTCACCTTCGCCGTCATATCGGTGTATCTTTGGGCCGTCAGGGTGCGTGCGGCTGTTGGCTGTTCCTTCACCTCGGGCGTTCCCGGCACCCACAAGGAGAGCGAGCGTTCCTTGGGGAACTTTGCGGAATTAACTTTGATAGACTTGCCTCCCTTGTTCATGCTGTAAAATTTATCGCCGTCGCACACGATGTAGGACTTGTCGTACACGTTGTGCTGCGAGGCAAACAGCATTTCGAGCTTGCCGTCCACTTCGGCGAGCCTCAACTTATAGCCGGACTGGCTGTAAACGAACGCCATGAGCATCACGGCCTCGTTGCTGCCTTTGCCGAGATAGGCGTTGCCCAATGCCTGAAGCATTTGCAGGTAGGCCCAGTCGCAAAGGTCGTATTGCTGGCGCAATTTCATGCAATCGACAAGCATGTTGTTGTACTTGGCATCGCTCAACGTGTGCCACACATCGCCCACGCTGTTGCTGCCCGTGCCGCTCATGCGGAACTTGCCGTCAGCGGGCATGCGCACGCTCATCGCCGTGCCGAGATATTGGAAAGTGAAGGCATCGGAGGCCTGGCCTTTCTGCTCTTCGATGGGGGCAATGGGCTGCACCTTGGCGTTGTCGTTCTTGGGACGCACCACGTCGTCTATCTTAATGGCCTTTCCTTCGTCCTTCTGATTATTCCTGCGCCGTGCCGCCTCATCGTCGGGCATCACGCGCGGCGGCTGGGGCTTCACCTTGACGGGCTTTATCGGCGCATTGACGTTTTGGTTGCGCCACGGCATACGCGACATGCGCTCGTACTCGGCATTGAGCGAGGCGCGGTATTCGTTGAAATTGTTTTTACGCCCCTGATTGAAGACGTTTTTTGAACTGCCGCCACCGCCTGTCGTCCGCGAACGATTGAAAGGATTGTTGGGCTGCGCCGTTGCGAGCAACGGCACAGCCAACACCAACATTAAAGCATGTTTTATGAATTTGCAGTTCATTGATTTCTTGTATTATGTTCCTTGTAAAACTTATCGGAAGAAGCTGCCGATTATCTTGCCGACACTTCTTGAAATGTTGTTCACTTGCTGTTGGCGAGCAGCCTGCTGACGGGCGATTTCGGCTTTACGCTCGATGTTGCGTGCAGATGCGCTCGAGAGGGCACGTCCGTACTCGTCCGTCTTGCGTGCCACGCCGGTGCTGCCTGCCACCGCCTTGCCGCGCAGCGAGAGGGCCTGGTCTTTCCATTTTGCATCGACCACGCTGTCGGGCAGATTGATGTAGCGTTCAAAGTAGTTGCCGGCGCGGAGATACATTTCGGTCACTGTGCCTGCATTGAAAGCATAGTTGTCGGGATTCTCGATAGGCAGATAATAGTTGTTTCTGTCTTTTAGGGTCGAGATGCATCTGTCCATCTTGTACTCTTCTACCTGCGCCAAGTTTAAGGCACTCTGTCCCATGAGGAAGTAGCCCCAAGGATGTCCGTAGCCTTCGCCTTCGTAGTAAGTAATCACCTCTTGGTAGTTGCCGGCATCGTACAGTCCGTGGCCGCGATCGTAGAAATTCACCGAGTAGACCTGCCCGGGCTGATAATCCGCAAATACATCATCGCGGTGCATCTTCACCTGGACGCGTTTGGTGTTATCGTTCCAAGATACTTTGTGGAACAGAACAGGCACAGGCTCCTCAAGGGTATACTCGGGGTTTACCATAATTGCGCCGTAGAGCTTATTGTCGTACTGGCCTGTGATGCAGGGCGTAATCATTCCCGAGGCATAGAAATAAAACATTTCGTATTCGTCGGCCGTGAGGCGCTTGCCGTCCATCGTGATAAGTCCTCTGTTGCAACGGCCTGCGTTACCCGTCATCCAATATTTGTCACAGGCTGGCGTGAGTTCGCCCGGGTATTCTCCGAGCACGGTTGCTCCATCGGTGGCATAGAACGTGGTCTTTGTGTCGCCGTCCTTGCCCGTAACGCACATGAAGAAAGCCTGCGAAGCCGGAGCGTAAAGGTCGTGATTGTTCCATTGGTATATGCCGCCGTTGAACTTCGAGCCGTAGCTGATTGAGGTGAATTGCCTCGGCAGGATTTCCTTGCCGTCGACAGTGTAAACGCCCCAAAGGCTTGAAGACAAATCGCCAATCAGGAACCGGCCGCCTTCAACCGGCACTACGTTGAATATCGGCTCGTTCACAATGAGCTGGCCCGTCTCATTGGCCACCCATTTATTGGCACTGTACTTCTCTTTGGATTTGATGATGAAGTAGAACACATAGTCGTTCGACATGCGCACTTCCACGTCTGCCTTATACTCTTTCTTGAGCTGTTTGATAAGCTCTTTATTGTCTTTCGCAAACTGTTTGATTTCATTCACTTGGGCTTTTACGGGCAGCACCATTGCCACAAAAAGAACCGCAAAAAGTAATTTTAAAGTGTTTTTCATTGTTTGAGTTATAATAATTGTATAAATAAATGGAAGATGCCGTGCCTCCTTTGGCACGGCATCGTTAGTACATGTTTGATTAGCGTACAATCCAATGGTCGTTGTACGTCTTAGCTTTCTGGTTTTCGCCAAAAGCCACGCCGATGGCGCGGATTGCCTCGATTTCGAGTTTTTTCAGATCAACTTCGCTGCGTGCCATTTCTTTGGCAAACTCCCAGTCGTCGCCGATGCGGGCACGGATTTGCTCTTCGAGTGCCTTGGCGTCGCCCATGCAGTCGGCATCGGGGCTGATGGCGGCAAGATATACGCCGGCGAGGTTAGCACCCTCGACGGTCTGATTGGCCATCCAGATGGTGCGCGCCTTGTTCACCTTAACGGCGCAGTCAAACTCTACGTAGTTTGTCCACACCGTGCGCAGCATGTTCTGCACGTCGTCGTACTTCGAGCAGCAGGGCGGCACGGAGGAGAGGATACACAGAGCTTCTTCAAACTCATTTCTCGTGCAGTAAGTCTGTGCGAGGGCGAGAATGGAGGGCAGCTGTGTCTCGTAGTATTCGTTGATTTTCTGCGACGTTTCTTTCAGGAATTTCTGCAAGTCGGCGTTGCGTCCGTTCACTTTCTGGAAAGCCGTGGCGTAGGCTTTGGCTTCCGAATTGCCGGCACCGCTGACAGGCAGGGTGAAGGAGGCGAACTTCTCGCCGGTGAAGTTGTTGCCTACGAACACGTCCACTTCGGCATTTACCGTAATCACGGGGCGCGTGCCGGCAACTACTTCCTTGCCGCTGCTCATCACATTGGCCACGAGCGTGAAGTTGGAGAACTTCGCACCGCCTTCGATGCCGTTTCTTGTCAATGCCTGACGCAGGCGGCTCTCTATCATCTCCTGCGCCGAAGCGGGCACTTCCTTGTCGCTGTTTGCCACAAGCAGCATCATCGGCACTTTGCAGTCGGCCGTCTGTGCCTGCATCTTGCCCAGCCCCATTGTGAGCCCGAGCAAAAGTATTATTGCCTTTTTCATTCCTGTTTCTCTTTACTTGATATAAATATTCACCTTGCCGAGGCCACGGATTTTGTATTCAGCCGCCACGTTATTCTCGGCCAGATAGTTCACGAGCCGCTGTGCCACGTCCTTAGCGCCCTGCTTGCGCTGGCGGCCGCGAATGGTGGCGATGAGGGGAATGTAAACGCCCTGATATTTCATGAAGGTGCTGCCGCTCTGCACGCGCTCAAGGCCCTTGCCTTCCACGGAGTTGTCGTAGAGGAAGTCCTCAATCTGCTCGCGCAGCGTGTATTCGCCCACTTTGGAGTTCATGTTCACGCTGGAGCCGGCTGTGGTTTTGATTTCAAATGCCACCATGCGGCCCTTGGTCGCCATGCCGGCGTAGTACGACAGCATCTTGTCGAGGAAGGCGTCCATGTTTGCAAACACGGCTTCGCGCAGCAGCACCACGGGGTTGGCCGACGTTGAGGGGGCACCCATGCCCGAAATGGGCGCAAAGGCCTGATTAGTATAGGCGTCTGTACCGGTGATGGTGTACGACACCTGATACTGCGGGCCGTGCTTCAGCAGGTCAAACTGCACTTTTACGAGAATATCGGCCTCGGAAGCACGGATAACGGCTTCGTCCACGCTTTCGGAAACATCGCCGCCGTTGGCAGCTGCCATGGCGGCATCGGCCTTGGCATTGTTGATGGCTTCAATCAAGTCCACGATTACGATGTCGCTGTTGCGGTCGGTAATCAGCTGTGCAACCTGCATGAGAGCTGCATGGAGCGAGGGGTCTTCGGTCAATGCCTTTTCGTAATCGGGCACCGTCTCAACCACGCCCATGTTGTCGAACTGCTGCACGTAGCCGTTGGTCTTGCAGTAAATCAAGTCGGGCACAATCATCACGTGCGGCGGCGACATTTGCTTTTGCGCCGAAACAGTTATTGCGCTCATCATCAGGAGCGTCAGGAAATAAATAATGCGTTTCATCGTTTATGCTTTTTGAGTTATTCCTATTAAACAAAAATCACTGTGCAATCACGTTGTCGCTCTGATAGCGCTTTTTGAGCGCGGAGCGGTCCACCACTACGATAATGCCGTAAGTCTTGAAGCCGTCGCCTTGCAGTTCGTCCTGGGCGCTCTTCTTCTGCCCTTTCGTGGTGACATACTTGGTGTAGGCACCACCGTCCACGAAGAACTTGTCGAAATAGTCCTGATATTTCTGGCGCGCATTGGCTTCGTCCACCACGGGATAGGTATTTGCCGAGCCGTTGCCGGCAGTGATGCCGGTGAAGGTCACGTCGTAGACGGCCTTTTTCAAGGCTTTGTTGATAGCGTCCTGGCGGTTGCGTCCCTGCGCCCATACTTTCAGGGTCATCTTGCCGTCGATGTCGTTGCCGAGGCACTCAGTTTCCTGCGTCTTGAAGGCTGCCAGCGAAACGGGTTCCTGGCTCTTGCAGGCCGTCAGTCCGATGACGGCGAGCATGATGTATAAAATCTTTTTCATGTTGCTTGGCTCTTAAAATTCGTAACCTAATTTCAGCATGATGCCGCTGTAATACTTATGTTGGTCGGCGGGCATCTTGAGTTCGCGGAGCGTGTAGTTGAGGTTGATGATGAAGGCGTTGCGCATCTCCCCCACCCTAAGGCCTACGCCCGGCGTGAAGAAGAGGCCGTCGGGGAGCGATGCGCCCACGTTGGCCGTCCAGTAGGGCACCACGCTGCGTGTGTCTTCGTTGAGGAAGTTGCCGCGCAGGGTGGCGAAGAGGGGCATGGAGAGCTTGCGGGTCGTGCCGCGCACCTCGTTGTTGTTGGCGATGTAGTAGAGCGCGCCGATACCCACGCCCACTTTAAGGTATTGGTTGATGCGGTAGCCGTTGGAGAAGATGATTTCGCCCATCGGCAGGTTCTTGCGCCCTTCCATCGTGGTAGCGCCGCCGCCCACTTCCAAGGCACACCAGTAGCCTTTTTCCTGTTCTGCCGGGTTGAAAGAGGTCTTGCCCTTTTCGGTCGGCATCTTTATGGTGCGGTCCTGCGCCTGCATGGTGCAGGCGGCGCAGAGAGCCACCAAAATCAATAAAATCTTTTTCATAACTGTAAAGCTTTGACCGTTTACCACAAATTAGAGAAACCCTTGACGATGCCTTCGTCCTGCAAGTATTTGAGCAGCGACTCTTTGTTCACCACGAGCGTGGCCGAGAGTTCGTAGTCTTTCTTGCCGATCTTCGTGCTCACCAGCGAGGAGTTTACTATCGTGACATACTTCTTGTAGGCACCGCTTTCAAAAAAGGCGTTGAACCACTCCGACTTGGTGGTTTCCAGGTTGGGGTCGCTGATAAGGGGCTTTTGCTGCGCATAGCCGTTGGCAGCCATCAAGCCACGGAACATCACGCCGTGCACGGCGTAGCGTTTCACGATGGCCTCGGCGTCCTGTCCCTTTTCCTTGCCTTTCATGGCCACGGACACTTTCACGAGATAGTTGCCCTCGGCACCCTGTCCCGCAGTCGTAATGTTATAGTCCTGCGCCGAGGCGGTCAGCACGCAGCAGCAGGCAAACAGCAGAGATAACAAAATCTTTTTCATAATTCTTCCTATTATATATATATTAATATTGTCTGTTTGTTTGTTAGTAGACGAGTAAACGAGTAAACGAGTAGACGAGTAGACGAGTAGACGAGTAGACGAGTAGACGAGAAAGAGATGTATTGTAAAATATAAATTTATATGAGTAACTTGTCTTGTTTACTGGTTTACTTGTTTACTAAAATAGTGTCTTTTCCTACAACTCACGCAGCTGCAACCCAGTGTTGGGCCAGAGGTCCACTTTCGAGCTCTTCACAGTGAAGCGCGTGCCTTTCTGCTCGGGGTCGAAGTATTCGTCGAAGCGTATGTCGCGGTTGTTCCACGGCGTGCCGGCCGTAGCCAGACCCACCTTCTTATAGTTGATGTTGCCCTTCTTGTCCTTGGTGCGCTGCACGATTTCGTACTTCTTGCCGTAGCGCACGTCTTCCTTAGTTCCGATGTGCGAGTACATGTATTTTCCTTCAAAGTAGTACGGCGTGCGGGGTCTGAACACCACGAATTTCTTGGAGAGTTCCTTCACGCCCTTGGCCACGCAGCGGTAGCAAACGTCCTTGATCACCTCGTCCTCGTTTTTCCAAGAGCGCAGTATGGTCTTGGAGCTCGTGGCCTTGTATTGGCCCACGAATTTCATGGTGAAGAGGTTCGCGTCGTTCTCAAACTGGCGGCGGCGCGTATCAGCCTCCTGCGCCGAGGTGGTTTCGTCCACCCAGTAGTTGGAGTACATGCGCTCCGTCATCTCGTCGTCCCAGTTGAGCTTGAAGAGGTAGGCATTGAGCTTCACGCGGAAGCCGCCGATGTCTGCCACGATTCTCGATGCGCCGGCCGTGGCAAGGCTGCCGGCGTTCCAGGCGCGAGCGCTACTTTCTTTGGAGCGTGCCGTGCGGTAGTCGCCGCGGGCGTAGGCGCTCTGCGCCTGACTGTAACTCACGGCCGAACCTACCTGCATACCGAGACTGAGCAAGCCCATGCCAAATGCGGCCCATCCGGCGCGCTTGGCTTTGTCGATATAGTCCATGTCGCACACCAGCACGAAGGTACTCTGCAACAGTTCCACGCCCTCGTCGCGCAGCATCGCGGTGCCGCGCACGGTTTCTTTGGCGCGTTCGTAGTCGGCATACATGGCTCCGTAGCCGCCGCGGTCGTGGATAAGATCCATATCCATCGCGCCGGTGCTTTCGTTGCGGTTAAACCAGCGTTCCACGAGCTTCTGGCCTATTTTCATCTGTTTCAGCATCTTTTCAATGCCGGCCTTCGTCTGCGTACCGCGCACGCTGACGCATCGGAAACCCACGATGTTGTGCTCGTTGTAGCGGGCGGGCATCGGAAAATCCTGGAAAATGCGCTCCATTTCCTCTGCATACTTCTTGTCCTTATGGGTCAAGAGGATAAGGCAGAGGGAGCTGCGGCGATACTCCTCCTTGTCGGAGACGAAGGCGATGTCCTGCGCAGCAAGTTTTAGGGGGAAAGCAATCAGTAGAAATAAAAACGTAAAAAAGTATTGTTTCATATAGAACAAAAATTAAGTTTACACCCTTGTTTTTGATATGTCTGCGCAGCAAAAATACGATTTTACGATTGTACGACCAATTATTTGCTCATTATTTTTTTACACTCTATCGCAGCTTTTACCATCTACGGCGCAGGCTTTTTACCGCTTGCGCACGTTTTCGCAACGCTTAGGCACCTTTTAAGGCAAATTATCGCCAAAATAAAAATTTATGCCTTTTTCTTCGCGCCCCTCACCTTTTCAGGCTTTACGGGGAGGCAAAGAGAAGATCTTTGCTCGGAACAATTTTTTCCCTTCTCCTTGATAGTTTTCCTTTTCTCCTTGATATTTCTTTCTCTCATATAGGACAGTTTTTGTTACAAAGTTTGTAATACGCGTTACAAAATTTGTAATACATGTTACAAAGTTTGTAACAAAACTTTTCTTATAGGACAGGAAAAATTATCAGCAAGATCGGAAAAATTTGCTCGAAGAAAGTAAAAAATATCTCCAAAACCGTGCGCCCGCCAATGAAGGGTTGCACACGCGCGAGGGGGCTGGGGGGATCATAAAAAAGAAATATAAAGTCTCAGGAGTCAGGGGCGCAACCATGATTGGGGCGGGCTGTAAGCCCAATTGCTGCGCATAGCCCAGGGCAACGCCCTGGGAAAATGTACACCGCGATTGATACATTCGCATTTTTGCGCCGCAGCAAAAATGCCACGCGCCCCAAGCGCGTAACCCCGCACGAATGCCGCGGGGCGTTGCCCCTCATAAAGAAGGCTGCTCTTACAGAGCGAGACACTTTTATCAATGCAACGTCGCTACCCAGGGCGTTGCCCTGGGCTATGCGCAGCAATTGGGCTTACAGCCCGCCACAATCAATTCTCCTTTCGGCGCACACGGCGGGCGTTTGCTAAAATTTATCCTCCAAAACCGTGCGCCCGCCAATGAAGGGTTGCGCCGCGTTTGTGACGGGTTTAGAAGCCCAAACCGTTCATTCGCAAACGCCTTACCTACAGACGAATAACGCGAACAATGAAGGGTTGAAGGGTTTTTAGGGGAAAAATTTGCGTAACGCGCACGCGCGCGAAGGGGCTGGGGAATCATGAAAAGAAAAGAATCTACACAATATATATATAATATAAGGCCTCACGAGTAGGGGCGCCACAATCCATTTTCCTTTCGGCGCACACGGCGAGCGTTTTGAAAAACGCCCTACTCCATGCGGCGCAATCGTTATTTATACATTCATTTTGAAATCTACACTTTGCAAAACCGTCACCAATATCATAAATTTTGCTAACGACTTTAATCGCAAACATTTCTTTTGTTGTATTATTTTACAACTTTTCCTACTTTTGCACCACAAAGACGTAGTGAAAGGCGTTTCATTGCGCACAGACTATTAGCGAATTTTCTATTTTTAATCATTACTATAAATAATTATTGCTATGAGAAATTTTACGCAAGCAATGCTTGTGCTACTCGTGTTTTTGGGTAGCACAATTGGCGCAGTAGCGCAAAACTATCCAATTGCCTTCAGCGAATCGGCAACAATTTCATCAGCTACCCGTGTTGTAACAGGTGTCACGCTACAACCCGAACGGGGATTGCTGCAATCAACTGACGTGAAAGAAGGTAGACTCGCTTACAATGACATGACCGAAACGGCTAATGGCACTTTTA
>SFFY01000103.1 GCA_004556745.1 Bacteroidales bacterium
AAGACGAGCGACGCCAGCGCAGAAAACGCAGGTAGTTCAAAAGCTGAGGCAAAGACATTCTCTGGATATTCTTCTCTCAATCGCTCAACTGCCCCGTGCCACTTTCTACTACCACCTGAAGCGGATGAACAGTGCAGATAAGTATAAAGCTGTCAAAGCGGAGATCACGGCCATCTACCACGAAAACAAAGGAAGATACGGCTATCGCCGCATTACAACAGAACTTCACAAGCGCAATTTCCGCCTGAACCACAAGACTGTCCAGCGGCTTATGAAGGAGCTGGGCCTAGTTTGCCGTGTCAGGATGAAGAAGTATCGTTCTTACAAGGGTGAAGTTGGCAGAATTGCGCCAAATGTGTTAAACCGGGACTTCCACGCCGAAAAGCCGAACCAGAAGTGGGTCACCGATGTGACAGAGTTCAGTTTGTTTGGAGAGAGGCTCTATCTCTCGCCCATCCTTGATCTGTGCAGCAGTGATCTGGTCAGCTATACCATCTCTGACCATCCTGTTCTGAGTATGGTTACGACTATGCTGGATAAGGCTTTTGAGAAGATACCGGATGGAACCGGGTTGATCCTTCATTCTGACCAGGGCTGGCAATACCAGCACAGGCGGTATCAGCGGATGCTCCGTGAGAAGGGCATCCGACAGAGCATGAGCCGCAAGGGAAACTGTCTGGATAATGCTGTGATAGAAAATTTCTTCGGGCTGCTCAAAAGTGAGCTGCTGTATTTGCAGGAGTTCCGCTCCATGGAACACTTCAAACTGGAACTGATCGAACTTTCGGCTGCTTGAACAATTTTTACTTCAGAATATTGTCTAACTTTTTGGGGTCACTTCACTTCGGTTCTACGGGTTTTTTTCTATCTGCGAACAGACCCGCTCGAACTTGTGACCTCGTGCGAAGCACGTTGAGCACGGCGCCGCCGTGCGGATACGGCGGCGAATGCCGGCCGCATAAGCGGCAGGCCGCCGCAAGTTCGAGTCTTGTATCGTCCACCACAAGTCCACCGTAATTTTGATAGAATTACGGTAGACTTTTTCTATGCCCGAAAACCGCTTGGCGCACTGATGAGGCTGTGCTCTCCGCAGATAGTGCAGATGGTGCTGACAAACTCAAGTTTCATGCTCATAGGCGGGCTTATCAACTATTTTGGCGTGAATGCTTCCGCCGCCGCCGGCGCCGTCACTAAGATATGGAACTTCACCGTTCTCGCCGGGCAGGCGATGATGGCGGCAATGATAACTATGACCGCACAAAATTATCCGCAAAAAGCATTTGACCGCATACTGCGCGCTCTTCGCGCCGGTTGCATGCTTGTTGCGTCTGTTGCCGCTGTGATAACAATGCTGTGCGAACTTTGTCCGGCAGGGATGCTTTCACTATTCACAGATGAGCAGACAGTTGTTTATACCGGCATACGCTATCTGCGTTTTTTTGCCATTGGGTTTATTGCCGAAAACATCATGTTCTGTCTTTTAGGCACGCTGACCGGCTCGGGACACACAATGGTTCCGTTTTGGTGTGCCGTTATTTCGGCGTATCTCGTTCGGTATCTATTAGCATGGGTATTCAGCCGCTGCACTGCACTGGGGTTTGACGGGATAGCAATCGCATACAGTATTGCGCCGTTTGTAAGCTGCGGAATATGTGCAGTATTCATTGCATCCGGCAAATGGAAAACGCCTCGTATCCAACTCACAGCTAATAAACCGCCAAAAAGCTAATCCTGTGTTATTGTAATTAATATACCGCTGTCGTTTTCGTCTTGTTTGGGGCAGCAGCACAACAGCGAGGAATAGAGAACCGAGGCGGCTGAAGAAACAGCCGCCTCGGTCTCCTGATTGCGATAAAACGGAAGTGTCTTTATTCAGTGCTTCAGTTGCGGGGCGATACGTTTGCTTATAACGGCGGCGATCAGCCCTCCGGCCAATGCCGTTATTCCCTGCGGCCAGGAGAACATCAGCGTAAGCATGCTTGCCTGCGCCTGCTTCAAAGACAGAAAAGACAGTGCGACAGACACGCCTATCCAGAGGAAAGCGCATTTACCAACCGCCGACACGACCACAG
>SFFY01000064.1 GCA_004556745.1 Bacteroidales bacterium
ATTTTTTGTTACAAACTTTGTAACATGTATTACAAACTTTGTAATATGTGTTAGAAACTTTGTAACAAGCGTTACAAACTTTGTAACAAACTTTTTCTGCGCAGATAGTAAAAAATATCAGGCAGATAGCAAAAAATATCTCCTTGAAACTAAAAAATATCAGGCAGGAAATCGCCGCCCTCAACCCAGCACAAAATGCCAGACAGTGACGGGTTTGAATTTCCAACCAGTCACAAATATCTATTTGATATTTAATTAAATAGCCTAATTAGTGCTGGGTTGAAGTGTTTTTGAGGGAAAAAATTACGTATAGGGAAATGTATGTTTTGGGCAAAATTTAAGCTCTGACCAACTAACTTATAGCATTTTCATGTAACATAATTGCTCAAAAAGACCTAACTTTGCACACAGAAAGCGAATGTGTGCTTTTTTCGTTCTGCCAATCTTATTTAATCGGAAATATGTCAATCACCAAAACCCGACAAAAGCTCATTGAAGTGGCGCGCGACCTCTTTGCCCACAACGGACTGGAAACCACCACGATGAACGACATCGCCCAAGCCTCCGGCAAAGGGCGGCGCACGCTTTACACGTATTTCCGCAATAAGGAAGAAATCTACAAGGCGGTAGTGGAGGAAGAACTCGAACGCCTCTCGGAGCGCATGGAACTCGTGGCGGCGCAAGATGCTGCGCCGGAACGAAAAATCCTGACGCTCATTTATGCACACCTCAACGCCATGCGCGAAACCGTGGCGCGCAACGGGTCGCTGCGGGCGGAGTTTTTCAGAAATATCTGGAATGTAGAGAAGGTGCGCCGCGCCTTCGACATCGAAGAACTTAACCTCCTCGAGCGCGTGCTGCATGAAGGCTGCGATGCGGGCAGGTTCAAAATCGTGAACGTGCGCCTCATGGCGGAAATCATTCACTACTGCGTGAAAGGCCTGGAAGTGCCTTACATCTACGACCGCCTCGGCGAAGGTCTGACCGAAGAGGAAACCATTCCCATAGTGGCAGACATCATCGGCCGCGCCATCGGCATCGAAGGCAATATTTAATATATATATTGTGTACTAACAGAATCAACAAAACCCTATAAACTAAAAAACAAATAAAGAAAATGGGATTACTTACTGGTAAAACGGCACTCATCACGGGTGCTGCCCGCGGCATTGGCAAGGCCATTGCCCTGAAATTCGCAGAAGAAGGCGCTAACATCGCATTTACCGACCTCGTGATCGACGAGAACGGCGAAGCTACACGCGCTGAAATAGAAGCCAAGGGCGTGAAGTGCGCCGCCTACGCCTCCAACGCCGCTGATTTCGCGCAGACGGAAGAAGTGGTGAAGAAGGTGCATGAGGATTTCGGCTCGATCGACATTCTCGTAAACAACGCCGGCATCACCAAGGACGGCCTCATGATGCGCATGACCGAGGCGCAGTGGGATGCCGTAATCGGCGTAAACCTCAAATCGGCTTTCAACTTTATCCACGCCTGCACGCCCATCATGATGCGCCAGCGCGGCGGTTCTATCATCAACATGGCCTCGGTTGTCGGCGTGCACGGCAATGCCGGTCAGAGCAACTACGCCGCCTCTAAGGCCGGTATGATTGCCCTCGCCAAGAGCGTGGCTCAGGAAATGGGCAGCCGCGGCATCCGCGCCAACGCCATTGCCCCGGGCTTCATCGAGACGGCCATGACTGCCGCCCTCAGCGAAGAGGTGCGCAAGGAATGGATGAAGGCAATTCCCCTGCGTCGCGGCGGTAAGCCCGAAGATATCGCTAACGTGGCCACTTTCCTCGCCTCCGACCTCGCTTCGTATATCAGCGGTCAGGTGATCCAAGTGGACGGCGGCATGAATATGTAAATTCATAAGGGGGTGCGCCAAACGCGCCCCCTATTTATTTATGAACGTACTCTACGAGGACAACCATATCATCATTGTAAACAAAGCCCCGGGCGAAATAGTGCAGGGCGACAAGACGGGCGACACGCCGCTGTCGGAACAGGTGAAACTCTATATTAAAGAGAAATACCAGAAACCGGGCAACGTGTTCCTCGGTGTCGTGCACAGGCTCGACCGTCCCGTGAGCGGCGTTGTGGTGTTTGCGCGGACGGGCAAGGCACTGGCGCGGCTCAACGAGATGTTCCGCACGGGCAGCGTGAAGAAAACCTACCACGCCATCGTGGCCAACGCCCCGCAGCAAGCGGCCGCCACGCTGGAGCATTGGCTCACGCGCAACGAGCGGCAGAACAAAGCCTACGCGCACCCCCGGGAGGTGAAGGACAGCAAACGGGCCGTTTTAGACTATCGCACAATTGGCCATTCCGAACGTTACTCCCTGCTCGAAGTGCGGCTGCACACGGGGCGGCATCATCAGATACGCTGCCAGCTGGCCGCTATCGGCTGCCCCATCAAGGGCGACCTGAAATACGGCGCGCCGCGCTCCAACCCCGACGGCAGTATTTGCCTGCACGCCCGCAACGTATGCTTCGAACATCCCGTTTCGCACCAGCCAATCGACGTCACCGCCCCTTATCCAGAGGGGTTAGGGCTTTGGAAAATGTTTTAATCATAATAAGACCTTGCAACTTCCCAACGACCCGATGATGCTATTCAGCGTCGTCAATATGAAACTGCGCGACCAATATGCGTCGCTCGACGCGCTTTGCGACGACCTCGACATTGAGCGCGCTGAACTTGAAAGGCGGCTTGCAGAAGCCGGTTTTGAATACAGCGCCGAACACAATAAATTCTGGTAACAGCCTATGCGATGCCTCATTGTACATCTGAAACGCTATCCGCTGACGCTTGTCTGCATAGCCCTAACGTGGTATCTCTGCCTGATGCGCGTGCCGAACACACCGTTCGACGATTTCGAGAATGCCGACAAGTGGGCGCACGTGCTGATGTATTTCGGCACCTGCTCGCTCCTGTGGTTTGAATACTGGCGCAGTCATAAGTCAGGGCGCGTGCCCGTGAGCCACTGGCTGCTGGCCGTGGCGTGCCCCATTCTGATGAGCGGTGTCATCGAACTGTGCCAGGAATATCTCACCGACTGCCGCAGCGGCGACTGGCGCGATTTCCTCGCCAATTCGGTGGGCGTGGTCCTCGCCGCCGCGATTGGGCAGGCGTTTAGGAAGTAAACTTATACTTTTTCTCCCTCTATTAGTAGACCAGACAGAGAAGTATTTATTTAATATGAGTAACTTGTCTTGTCTACTCGTCTACTCGTTTACTTGTTTACTAAAATGTCTCCAACGCTTTACATACGAATATCCGATACCGACCTCTGCTTCGCCCGCTACGAAGCGGGGCGCGAACCCGTGTTTGACTTTTCGCGCTACCGCGTGCGACACCATGCTTCGCTCACGATGAACCTGCGCGAGGCCAAGAGCCAAGAGCCTATCCTGCAAGCGCCTATAGAAAGGGTTGAGGCACTGGTGGTCGATGCCGTGGCCGTTGTGCCTCTGGCGGATTTCCAGGAAGAAGATGCCGGAAAGTATTACCGCCATTGCTTTGCCGACAAGCAGCACCACCGCGTGTTCTACGACACGGTGCCCTCCGCCAATGCCGTGGTACTTTTCTCGGTGGAAGAGAGCGTTTGCCACACGCTAGAAGATAATTTCGAGAAGGTGCATTACACCTCTTCCCTCAAGCCCGTTGTAGAGCATTTCGCCGCCTTGCCGCAGTGCGGCGGACCCACGAAGCGCATATATATATATTGTCACGACCAGGCCATCGACGTCATTGCCTTCGACGAATCGCGCCTCTGCTTCCTCAACACGTTTAAGGTACTGGGCGAGAAAGACGTGGCGTATTACGTGCTGAATGCCGCCTCGGGATTGGTGTCGGAAGAGAAAGAAGCGGCCTTTTACGTGGCAGGCGAGGCTGATGAGGCGGAGGCGGCCATTAAAGAACTGAGCCGCTATGCCGCAAACGTCTATGCCGTGCACCCCGAGGCAGAGTTTAACCGCAACATCGTGGCAACCACGCCCGATGTGCCTTACGACTTAATTACGTTACTGTTATAAGTCGTTTACTCGTTTACTTGTCTACTTGTTTACTCGTCTACTAATTTAACATGCGAATCATCACAGGCATCTATAAAGGCAGGCATTTTGAAGTGCCGCGCACGTTTAAGGCGCGTCCTACCACCGACTTTGCAAAGGAAAACCTGTTTAACGTGCTGCGGGCCTACGTGGATTTCGAGGAAACCAGCGCGCTCGACCTTTTCGGCGGCACGGGCAGCATCACCCTCGAACTGCTTTCGCGCGGCTGCCGGCGCGTGGTGACGGTGGAGAAAGACCGCGCCCACTTTTCCTTTATCCGTTCGTGCATCGACAAGTTGCAGGCCCGCGAGGCCGCGCCGCTTTGCACCGATGCCTTGCGCTTTATCGAAAAGAGTTCCGAGGCATTCGACTTCGTTTTTGCCGATCCTCCCTATGCTTTGCCCGAATTGCCCGAGTTGCCCGAGCGGGTGCTGGGCTCGCGCCTGCTGCGTCCCGGCGGCATCTTCGTGTTGGAGCATGGCAAGCACAACGACTTTTCCGCGCACCCCGATTTCTTGGAGCACCGCGCCTACGGCAGCGTCAATTTCTCCTTTTTTAGAAAAGGTTAAGAAGAGTAGGGGCGTTTTGCAAAACGCCCGCCGCATGGTATCGCTAATTGAGCAATAGTTTCACGGGCGCATGCAATAACTCCTTTACTGCGAAAAAGCGTGCTTTTATATCATAATGCCCATAAAAAAGATGTAACTTTGCAGTTCCTTATAAGATAATCCAAAAACAACCAGAATATGTCAGACATCAAACCCATTAAGACCGCGCTCGTTTCCGTGTTCCACAAGGACGGCTTGGACGAGTTGCTCAAAACGCTCCACGAGCAGGGTGTTGCCTTCCTTTCAACTGGCGGCACGCAGCAGTTTATCGAATCGCTCGGCTATCCCTGCCAGAAAGTAGAGGACGTAACCACTTATCCCTCCATCCTCGGTGGCCGCGTTAAGACCCTGCACCCCAAAGTGTTCGGCGGCATCCTTGGCCGTCGCGAACTCGAAAGCGACCGCGAGCAAATGGCGCAATACGAAATTCCCGCCATCGACCTTGTCATCGTAGACCTCTATCCCTTTGAACAGACCGTGGCAAGCGGCGCATCGCCTGCCGACATCATCGAAAAGATCGACATAGGCGGCATCTCCCTAATCCGCGCCGGCGCAAAGAACTTCAACGATGTGGTCATCATTCCCTCAAAGGCCGAATACGGCATGCTGCTCGAAATGCTCCAGAAGCACGGCGCAGCGCAGACGAGCCTCGAAGAGCGCCGCCTCTTCGCCACCCGCGCCTTCGGCGTTAGCAGCCACTACGACACGGCTATCCACAACTGGTTCTCACAGCAATAATTTAGAGTAAAAGAAAATGGGATTCTTTTCAAATTTATTTTCTTTCACGCAGGAATTGGCCATCGACCTCGGCACAGCCAACACGGTCATCATAGCCGACGGCAGCATTGCTGTCAACGAGCCTTCTGTCGTTGCGCTCGACCAGCATTCTGAAAAGATGATTGCTGTGGGCGACCGCGCAAAGTTGATGTACGAAAAGACGAACAACCGCATCCGTGTGATTCGTCCCCTGCGTGACGGCGTGATTGCCGACTTCAATGCCTGCGAGCAAATGCTGCGCGGCCTTATTAAGAAGGTACACAAAGGGCATCGCCTCTTCTCGCCTTCACTACGCATGGTTATCGGTGTGCCTTCCGGCTCAACCGAAGTTGAACTGCGTGCCGTGCGCGACTCTGCCGAGCATGCCGGCGGCCGCGACGTGTTCCTCCTTTATGAACCCATGGCTGCTGCCATCGGTATCGGCCTCGACGTGAATGCGCCCGAAGGCAATATGGTGGTAGACATCGGCGGCGGTACGACGGAGATTGCCGTGATTTCGCTCGGCGGCATCGTGTCGAACAACTCTATCAAGATGGCAGGCGACGACTTCACCGCCGACATTCAGGAATATATGAGCCGCCAGCACAACGTGCGCGTCAGCGAACGCATGGCCGAGCGCATCAAGATTAACGTAGGTTCCGCGCTGACCGACCTCGGCGACAAGCAGCCCGAGAACTACATCGTGCATGGCCCGAACAAAATCACGACGATGCCGATGGAGGTGCCCGTGTGCTATCAGGAAATCGCCCACTGCCTCGAAAAGAGCATTGCCAAAATCGAGCAGGCCGTGATCAACGCCCTCGAAAACACGCCGCCCGAACTCTATGCCGACATCGTGAAGAACGGTATCTACCTCACCGGCGGCGGCGCATTGCTGCGCGGGCTGGACAAGCGACTGACCGACAAAATCAACATCCCCTTCCACGTGGCAGAAGACCCCTTGCTCTGCGTGGCGAAAGGTACGGGCATCGCTCTGAAGAATGTGGATAAGTTCACATTCTTGATGAGATAATTTATATTAGACTTTTTCAAACAAGTAAGCAAGACAGGCGTTTGTCTTGTTTACTTGTTTATTGGCATTTATCAGGCTGGGCGTAGGCATACGCCCCTGCTTTTAATAAATCATTCCCACCGGCGCAGGTTTCGCGCCCTTACCACCGTGCGCAATCTTCTCGATTTTCTTAGAAAATACAGTTATGTGTTCCTGTTCCTGATTTTGGAACTGGTGAGCTTGGCGATGCTGTTCCGTTTCAACAGTTATCAAGGCAGCGTGTGGTACACCGCCGCCAATGCCGCCGTGGCGCGGGTGAACGGCTGGTACTACGGCATATTTTCCTATCTCAACTTGGAAAACGTGAACCGCGACCTGACCGAAGAGAACATTCGCCTGCAACGCGAGAGCGACGCCCTGCGCGAGGCCCTGATGAGCGTAACGCGCGACACCACCGTGACCGAACAACTGATGCTCGAACACCTGCGCGACTTCCGCCTCATTCCCGCCACCGTGGTGAGCAACACGCAGAGCACGGGCGGCAGCCTCTTGGTGATTGACAAGGGCACCGCCGAGGGCATCCGCCCCGAAATGGGCGTGGTGGGCGGCGGCGGAGTGGTGGGCATCGTCTACCTGACGGGGCGGCACCACTCGCTCGTCATTCCCGTGACCAACAGCAAGTCGAGCATCAGCTGCCGCGTGCGCGGGCAGCGCTACTTCGGCTACTTGCAATGGAGCGCCGGCGACATGATGCACGCCTATGTGGACGATTTTCCTAGATATGCCAAAGTGAAAAAGGGCGAGGCGGTGGAAACCAGCGGCTACTCCTCCGTATTTCCGCCGGGCATCTTCGTGGGGCGCATCTCAGGCATCGAAAACTCCCCCGACGGACAATCTTATAAATTGAACATCGTGCTGGGCACGCATTTCGGCAACCTGCGCGACGTTTCGGTGGTAGCAACGCCCTATAAGGCGGAAATTGACACGCTCAAGGCGCATGCACATTTTGAAGAAGAATAAAATATGATACAGACGATATTTGCGCGTTTCGGCTGGTTCGTCCTGCTACTTGCCTTGCAGGTGTTCGTGTTCAACCACGTCCATATTCTCGGCATTGCCACGCCGATGCCCTATTTCTATTTCCTCCTTATCCTCTCCGCCGACACGCCCCGGTGGTTGTACGTGCTGCTGGGGTTTGTGATGGGCTTTCTCATCGACCTCTTTGCAGGCACGCCGGGCGTGGCGGCTGGCGCGATGACGTTCGACGGTTTCGCCGTGCCTTGGTTGCTGCGCGTGTTTCTGCCCTCTGACCGCGACGACGACAGCCTCATGTCGTCGGTGAAGGCCATGGAGTGGAGCGGTTTCCTAAAAATCGCCGCCATCATGTCGCTTCTGCATTGCGCGGTGTTCTTCCTGCTCGAATGCTTCTCTTTCTTCGACACTGCGCTGCTCCTGATGAACATTGCCGGCAGCACGCTTATCACGTTCTTGATGGCCATTGCCATAGAACTTATCCGCAGCAAGGTTTCTTAAAATATCATTATGTCAGCATCGCCACAACTGGAAAACCGAAAGTTCGTTATCGGCGGCATAGCCGTCGGTATCATCTTCGTGTACCTTGTGCGCCTTTTTACCTTGCAGCTGCTTAGCGACGACTATAAGAAGAATGCCGACTCTAACGCCTTCCGCAAAGAAATTCTGTATCCCTCGCGCGGCCTGATTTACGACCGCAACGGCAACCTGCTCGTCTACAACGAGCCTTCTTATAATATTATGGTAGTGATGAACGACCAGCGCGGCGTGGACACGCTCGACTTCTGCGAAACGGTCGGCATCACCCGCGAGTTCTATATCCGCCGCATGGCAGAGATTAAAGACCCTGCCAAAAACCCCGGCTATTCCCGCTACACGCCGCAGCTCTTCATGAGCCAAATACCCGCGCGGGAGTTCTCCCTTTTCAAGGAAAAGCTCTTCCGCTTCAATGGGTTCAGTGCCGTGAAACGTTCCACGCGCCACTATGCCAAGGGCAGCGGGGCGCACGTGCTGGGCGATGTGGGCGAGATTAGTGAAAAAGAACTCGAAAATGATAGCGACCGCTACTATCAGAGCGGCGACTTTATCGGCAAACTCGGCGTAGAACGTTCCTACGAGCGGCAACTGCGCGGGGAGAAGGGTATGCGCATCATGCTCCGCGATGTACGCGGCCGTACGCAGGGGCATTATCAGAACGGGCGGTACGACAAAGCCCCCGTGCCGGGCAAGAACCTCACGCTCGGCATCGACCACGACCTGCAACTCCTTGCCGAGCGGTTGCTCGAAGGCAAAATAGGCGCCATCGTCGCTATCGAGCCGAGTACGGGCGAAATCCTCTGCATGGCTTCTTCGCCTACCTACGACCCGCGCATCATGGTGGGACGCGAGCGCGGCAAGAACCATTTGATGCTCAGCAAGGACACGCGCCGCCCCCTGCTCAACCGCGCCATAATGGGCCTTTACCCGCCGGGATCTACCTTCAAACTCACGCAAGCCCTGCTCGGACTTCAGGAAGGCAGCATCAATCCCGAAATATCTTTTCCGTGCAGCCACGGTTTCAACTATAAGGGTCTACACGTAGGTTGCCACGGGCACGCCTCGCCCATTCCGCTCGTGCCGGCCATTGGCACGTCGTGCAACTCCTATTTCTGCTGGAATCTCTACCGCATGTTGAGCAACCGTGCCAAGTACGGCTCCGTGCAGGCAGCCATGACGCGCTGGAAAGACCACCTCGTGGCAATGGGCTTCGGTTACAAGCTTGGTGTGGACCTGCCGGGTGAGCGCAGGGGCATGATTCCCAATGCCGATTATTACGACAAGGCTTATAAGAAGTCGTGGAACGGCCTTACGGTGATTTCCATCGCCATCGGTCAGGGCGAGGTCACCGCCACGCCGCTGCAAATCGCAAACCTTGCCGCCACCATCGCCAACAGGGGCTGGTTTATCACGCCCCACGTGGTGCGCTCCGTGCAGGACGAGCAACTGGACACGCTGTATACGAAGAAGCGCCACACGCTGGTCGACCCGCACTACTACGACTATGCCGTAGCCGGTATGCGCCGCGCCGTGACAAACGGCACCTGTCATGCGGCGAACATTCCCGGCTATGAGGTATGCGGCAAGACGGGTACGGCGCAGAACCGAGGTCACGACCATTCCGCCTTCATGGGCTTTGCGCCGATGAACAATCCGCGCATCGCCGTTGCCGTCTACGTGGAGAACGGCGGCTTCGGCAATGTCTACGGAGTACCGCTCGGCGCGCTCATCATGGAGCAATACCTCAACGGCAGCCTCTCGCCCGAGTCGGAGCAGAAGGCCGAAGCCTTCCGCCAGCGGCACATACAATATCCCGATTATGCGAGATAGGCGGGGCGCACGCAAATTATATATTGTAAGATATACATTGACTATGGATAAGAATATATTGGAATTTGTTACGTTTGCCATTGGTTGCGTAGCAGAAAGGTTGCACAAGAGTCCTGCGGAAATATACAAAGTATTTAAGCAGGCCAATGTCATTGCCGGTTATTTGGTTCCAGCATACGATGTGTTGCATACTTTCGGTCGCCAATATTTGGTAGACGATGTTTTGGACTTTATAAAAGAGAAAGGAGTAAATCTATGCTAATAT
>SFFY01000022.1 GCA_004556745.1 Bacteroidales bacterium
AAAACTGTCTTATAGGACAGGAAAATCTTTCAGGCAGAAAGGAAAAATTATCAAGCAGCAAATAAAAAATATCTTTGGGACAGTCGCGCCGCCATAAAGAAAGGGAGCGCACGCCTCGCGGCACGCGCTCCCCAGAAACAGTTTCTTCAAGGCTTACTAAAATATACTATTGCTATAATGAAACTATTAACTCAAAATATTTTGAAGAAAACTGTTGTTGTTATGGTTTTATATGACGGACGGCGGCTCGGGAGCTGGGCGTATGCTGCCCCGCGCCCGGCGCTATTGCCGCTTGCCGAGCGTCTTGGCGGGCGTTCTGCAGAACGCCCCTACTCGTTCGACGAATTGTAGCCCTCGGGCATCCAGTCGCAATAGAAGCTGTCCTGCTTCTTCTGCGTCCAGGCCTCATCGTCGGTTTGTGTCTGCGAAACGTTGCCGTCGCGGCTGCCTACGAGCAACTGGGCTACGGCGCTTTCAAGGTGCAAGTCTACAACTGTGGCGGAGGGGCTAATATATTGCTTTTTCATATTGTGCATGTTTTGAAGGGGTTTTGGAAAAACGTTTTTGGAAAGAATCGACATTTATTTAACAAAAATCTTCTTGCCGTTCTGGATATAGATGCCGCCCTTGGCTGCCTGCTGCACGCGGCGGCCGCTGAGGTCGAAGATAGCGGCGGGCTGCTCTTCCTGCGTGCCGAAAAGCACGGAGGGGGCGATGCCGGTTTCGGTGCCGTCTTCAAAACGAAGCACAAGGTTGTTGGTCAACTCGGAAAGCGGGCTGCTCTCGGGGATATAGAGGTAGGCGCGGTTGGCGGGGATATTGGTCACGCCATCGGAGGGCACGAAGAAGCCCACCTCGCTGTTACCGTTGCGCCCGAGGGTGCGGTAGTCCTTGCGGATGGCATCGGCATCGAACAGTTGCTTCAAGAGGCAGCCCGTCATGTCGGTGGTTTGCTCCTCGCCGGCGGCATAACTGAGGGCCAGCGTGGCCGTGGCGGCCGCGCTCTCGCTGATGAGCACGATGGGCGTTTCCTTGGCAATCACGGGGCTGGTTATTTCGGTGAGTACGAGGCTCTTCTTGTCTGCGCTGAATGCGGCAGTGTAGAGTTTCACGGTCTCGCTTTCGGGCTTGGCGAGGGCAACGGGCGCGTAGACCGTGGCATACGACTGGCCGCCTACGGCGTTCATCTTGACGGTAAACGTCTCGGCTTCGCGCAAATACCAATAGCCTTCTGCGCCCGGTGCGGTAGTGGAGGCTTCGATTGTTTCGTTGCCATTCTGCTTCAGATAATTATATACGCCTGTGCCTGCAAGTGAAATGGTGTAGGCCTGAATGTTCTGGGGATTAGTGTAAGACACGGAAGAAGTACCCACCGTTGCAGTCGTGCCCGTGCCCAGCTCTGCCTGCGGACTAAGAACCTGGCCGGTGTTGATGTTGGTAAGTTCGTTGTTGAGCGACCAAAGCGCAGCGAAGTTGTCACCGCCGTTGCTGCCGCTTAGAGCATAAGTGACTGTACTACTGGTCGTCAGTTCTTGGCTCGATTTGACCGACGAGAGCAAATAGTCCGTATTGGCCGCCTGTTCAATAAAATAATACTTGGAAGACTCACGCGCAATCGTGCCCTTGCCTTTCACCACATCGTCGAAAGTCACGCCGGTCTGCGTGCTCGAATACGTGCCTACGTAACGCGCGGCAGGGTAGGTGGCGAGGATTTCGCTTACTTTCGTGTCGGAAAGATTGGAGAGGGAGGTTGCGGAAGCTATATCGGCCACATAAGAAACGGCCTCGGCAGAAAGACTGACATAGTTGCCCGTGCTGACGGATTTCAAGAAATAGCCGTCGCCCGTCAGTTCAATTTGCAGTTTGCTGTCGGCCGATCCGCTGAAAGTGCCGGCGGCATCAGAAAGATAATTGCCTGAATAGTCCTGAACGACAAAGCCGTTGTACCAATCGCCGCTCATCTTAATGGCGTATTGGTCGTTGCCGGAAGTCTTGTCGTGGTTGTAAAGATAATTGCTGCCGTTGCCGAGCGCAAAGTAAGTGCCGCCGAGCACAAAGGGCATACCGCTCTTGTAGCGCGTCTTGACGTAATAAGTAGTGCCGGCAGCAGGGGAGGCGGTAACATCATCAACTTTCGCAGTCAAGCCTTCATCGGTATAGAAGGTGGCTTCTACGTAATTCGGAATATTGGCAAGGTTTTCAATAGTTCCGCCAGTCGTTACCTCAACGGAATAGGCAGTTTCATTTAAGGGCGTGCCGGCTGCATCATAATATTTATAGTTTACTTGGGCGGCCTTCGGTTCAATGATTTCGTAAATGCGGTAATAACCCGTATTGCTCCGATACTTAGTGGGGGCTGCGTTTAAAAACATTGATTTCGTACTTTCAACATTCAAGTTTTGCCCATCGAATTTTATTATAAAAGCAGATCTAGTAGTGTTATACTCACAAGTAAACGCTTTGGCATTTGCTTCTTCAACAGGGGAAGGACGATAAATTGAAGTTGAGGGGAATCCCCAATATGTATCATCATTATAATTCTTTACAACAATGGTACCACCCGATTGCTTCTCAAAAGTAAACAGATAAGGTTTACCAGCCCCTTCAACGTCTTTAATAATATTTGCAATATCCGATATGTAGCTTGACGAGGTAACGCCTAATGTGATATAAGGGATATTAACAGACTTAAAACCACCATTAGCAAGAAAATAATTCTTCTTTTCACTGGTTGTATTATCAGAGTAACTCAATTGTATCGCATACTTCGTGCCGTCTGTTTTAATGACATCACCAGCCCCAAGCTGTTTGTGTTTGTACGTAATGTCCGCAGCTGCGATTTTATGATTTACCCCCCCCGTTATAATAAGAAGGCAAATCAATAAGAAAGATTTTAAGTTGAACATAACCTTAAAGAATTTAATTGTTATTGATTTGGTAAATAATAAATTGGTTGTTCGATAGAGGAAGCCCGCCGGCTTCTTAAAATATGATTTTTAATGGCTGCAAAAGTAACAAAAAACTACCTTTTGAACACTATTTAGGAAGAAAATCAAGCTTTTGATGAGCATTTTTACCATATTCTTCATCGTTTTGACAGCCACATATAGCAAATCCGTTAGTAAAAGCCATGTGCTATGACGCTACCTTTTCGCCCGAAATGCGTTTTGCTTATAAGATATTTGGCGTAAGGATATTATTTTTCATAACTTTGCAGCGATTATCGACCAAAAGACATACAATATTATTATATATATGGTGCTGCCCAAAAGGCGGGCAGAGGCTTGCCATAAATATCCTTTTCAATGAGAAACATTTTTATCCTTATCCTGTTTTGCCTGCTTTCCGTCCCAGCGGCAAAGGGGCAGAGCGAGCTTGTGGTGCAGTGCTCCGACGGCAGCACCACGGTCTACGCCCTCTCGCAGCAGCCCGTAGTGGCTTTTGAGGGCGCGAACCTCGTGATAACGGCGGGCGAGGCCGAAGCCACGTTCGCAAGAGCGGAGGTGGAGCAGTTTTTCTTCCGTCCCGTGGGCACCGGCATCGGCAAAGTGTCCTCCGGCGGCCTTGAACGCCGCGTGTGTTTCGCCGCCCCCGACCTCATCGTCGTTTCGGGCATCGCCGAGGATGACGCGCTGCGCGTCGTGACCGTGGAAGGGCGCACGGCAGCGGCAACCATCGACCGCACGGCAGGCATTGCCAACATCTCCCTCGCGGGTTTGCCCACAGGCGTTTATATTCTCAAAATCAATCAAACCGACACAATAAAAATCTTTAAGAAGTAAACAAGTTTATAAGTAAACGAGTAAACAAGAAAAAAAATGAAGCAACTCTCCTCTTTCTTTCTCTCGCTCCTGATGCTGCTGCCGCTCTCGGCTGCCGCACAGGGCACTGCGCTCCGAAAGGCCGCGCCGCAAAAGAACATCGCCGGCACGCTGGCGGTGGAAACGCCCCAAACGCTGGAACTCTCGTATGTGCCGGCGGCTTACTACACGCCCGACGAAACGCTGGCGGACTACTACTTCCTCGCTTCCTCCGTGCCCGCCACGGTGAAGAGCGGCGAAGTGAAGATGAGCCGCGAGGGCTGGCTGCTCTACGCCGACCTTTATGCCGAACCCACCGACCCGGCACGCCTGCCCGTGGGCACTTACACTTCGGGCGACGGCACGGCAGCCATGACCTACGACGCCAGCTACTCCTACCTCGAATACCGCAACGCGGAGGGCGTGATTGAAGCCACGTGCCTGCTCTCGGGCAACATCGCCGTGAGCAAGGACGACGATGGCCGCTACATCATCGACACCAAAGCCGTCCACGCCGGCAAGACGTTCGACGTGCATTTCTTCGCCACGCTCTCCTTTGCCGACATCACCACCACGCCCGACAATCTGCCGCAAATTGCCCGCGACGTGCGCACCACCTTCACCGGCGCGCTCGGCATCTATATGGGCAACCTCTACCAGTCGAACACGGGCAACATGCTGCTCAACCTCTACGACGGAGCCTACGACACCGAAACGGGGGCACAGAGCGGACAGGGGCATTGCCTGCAGCTCTGCCTCTATAATAAGCTCTTCTCCGACTCAAAGCAGGCCACCGTTGTGGCAGGCACGTACGTGATGGGCCGCAGCTTCAAACGCGAAACATGGTATCCCGGCATCGAACTCGAATACAACGGCATGACGGGCATACTCGGCACGTTTGTGCAATACGTCGACGCCGAGGGCAACTATGCTTACAGCTATTGCGCCGACGGCAAGGTGGAAATCACCGAGACCAACGGCAAATACAGCATCACCGTGGACCTGATCACGAAAGACGGCTACGTGGTGACGGGTACGTTTGAGGGCAATATCCCCGTTATGGACCAGTCGGACGACCAGCCCGACGCGCACATCTCCACGCTTACGGAGGACTACGAGCTGACGCTCGACCAAGTCGCCGTATCGCGCATTTGGCATCAGGACAATACCAATGGCTGCGGTCTCTTCCTTGCCGACATCGGTTCGCCTTCCGGGCGCGACCAGAGCATTGTGAACAATGGCGGCGACATCTTCCGCATCGCCTTCCTCACCGCCCCGAGCTGTACGGAAGTGCCCGAAGGCGTGTACACCGTGATGCCCAACCGCGAGGCTTCTTCCTTCCAGCCCTATTGCCTCGACCGCGGCCACTTTGAAAACGGCGGCGACCTGACGGGCACGCGCTGGTTCCACTTCAAGGAAGGCTCTTATCTCGTGGCCGACGGCTTGGCCCCGGCTTACGACGGCACAGTGGCTTTCTCCCGCAACGCCGACAACACCGTGACCTACAACATCGATGTTATTGACGATGCCGGCTTCCGCATCACTGGCGTTTGGAGCGGTCCCATCGAGGAACTCGAAGAGGGCATCGCGAAGGTAACGCTGCCCGGCGCGGCCGTGAGCTTCATGGACAACGAAACGATCCGCATCAACGGCGCGGCTGCGACTGATGCCGTGCAGGTATTTGCCGCCGACGGCACGCTCATCGCCTCCGGCGCGGGTCTGCGCTCCGTGAGCCTGCAAGGCAGCCCCAAGGGCGTTTACCTCGTCAAGGTTGGCAAGGGCCAGACGATTAAGTTGTTGAAGAAATAATGAAAAATATTATCCTTTCCCTTCTGTTCTGCCTGCCGCTCGGTGCTTGGGCGCAGGAAATCATGACCGTCCACAAGGCGGACGGTTCGACGGTGGACTTCTACGTCGACGAGGTGCAGCGCGTCACGTTTGCCACGCGCGAACTGGTGAACCAGTACGACCTTGATGGCACGGTCACCGACGTGACGGCCGTGCTCGAATGGCACGACGGTGACAGCCTCACCTATATGCTCAACGCCACGGGCGAGGGTACTATGCAGCCCAGTGCTCCCGTTGCCGTGCGCATCGCCGCAGCCGATTTCGGCAAGCAGCTTGCGTATGAGGGCGGCGAAGCGGCCGCGCCTTTCAGCATCATCATAGGAGGCAGCCGCGTCGTGCTGCAAAATGCCGCCGTGAAAGTCGCGAAGGACAAGCTCGGCAAGACGCTCACGCTCACCATTGAAGCCAAGAAGGCAGGCGGCGGCAGCCTCTACGCCATGTATCGCGGCAGTTTCTCGGTAGACTATGCAGCCAGTCAGAGTTGCAGCTATCGCCCTGCGGAAAGTGCAGAGGAAATCAGCGGCACGATGTCGTCCCTCCTGCGCTGCGCCGCCGCCACGGGCACTTCCGTCAGCTTCGGCTTGGGCGATGCCTCGGCCGAAACGGCAGCCGGTATGCGCGCGGGCAGGTTTGGCGTGGTCTTCACGCTTTCCGCCAGCCGCGTCTACTCGGGCGATATTGACTTGGCCGCCAATCCTTCGGCCTATCAGCTGAAAGTATACGACTACCTTCTGCGCACCACCACCGAAGCCGCCTCCTCCACCACGGGCACTATCAGCACGCTGCGATTGGGAGACAATATATATATATGTATCGACGTGACCCTCGAAGGCGGGCTGCACGTGGCGGCATCTTACAAGGGTGCGGCGACCGATGTGGAAAGCCTCGACGAGATGTGGCCGCAGGCAGGCGACACCAACAGCCTGCAAGTCATCGAAGCCGACGGTTCGACCGTGCGCACCGATGCGCCCGTTGTGGCCCTGCAGCGCCGCGACGGTACGGACGGCATGACGTATTTTTATTTCATGAAAAATGAGACGGACGATCCCGATGACTATTATGTCACCCCTATGCTGAAAGTGCGCACCGACCTGATTGGCACGGGCGAAATCAGTCTTGCCGACACGGAGGCCAACACTTGGGCGGTGAAGTTCCAAGGTTTTCAGCTCTCGTCTGCCGACAACGAATACATGAACCGCATTGACAACGGCACGCTCTCTGTCACGCCCAACGCAGCAGGCGATGAAGTGGAAGTAAGGCTGTTCCTGCGCAACAGCTACCGCACTCCGTGGGGCGGCGACACGCCTTCCGGCACAATGGATTACTTGAAACTCTATTGGAAAGGCAATACCAGCGCATATACAGGAAGTAAATAATGATTTGAAGTAAACAAGTACATCTCCATTAATGAAAAAGACTATCATATCGCTGCTGCTCGGCATTACCGCCGGCACGGCATTGGCACAAAAACTCTCGCCTGCAACCGAAGTGTACCTGATGCAAAAGGAGCAGGCGCGGCAAAGAATCACAGCCGCCAACCCGCAGGCGCAGACGGCGACAGACGACACGGTGAAAGCCTTCCTGCGCATTTCAAGCGATGAGGCCATCGGCCGCCTCGAAGCACTGGGCATTCGCCCCGTGCGCCTCACCGACGACGTGCTCACCGCCGCCATTCCCCTCGGCATGGTGCGCCAAGTGGCTGAAATCAGTGAAATCACACGCATAGAAAAGGGCGACGACGTGCGCCCGCTCATGAACGAGGCGCGCCGCAAGACGGGCGTTTCGCAGGTCCACAAGACCACCGACCCCGTGCTGCCGCAACAGTATCTTGGCAAAGATGTGGTGGTGGGCATCGTGGACAATGGCTTTGAGTACGGCCACGCCGCTTTCTACGGCATCGGAGGCTCGCCCTACCGCGTGAAGCGCGTTTGGGACCAGTCGTTCAACTCCGGGCGCGGTCCCGCCGCCTTCGGCTACGGCACGGAGTTCGTGACGCAGGAGGAAATCCTGAGCGCACGCTACGACATGTCCTCTTCCTACCACGGCATGCACGTGGCAGGTATTGCCGCCGGCGGCGACAACGGTGCGGTGTACTACGGCGTTGCGCCGGGCAGCGACATCGTGCTCGTATCGTATGCTAGCTCCGCCACCGACGTGGCCAATGGCGTGCGCTACATCATGGACTATGCCAAATCGGTGGGCAAGCCCTGTGTCATCAACATGAGCGTGGGCATACACAACGGGCCGCACGACGGCACGTCGATTACCGACAAGGTGTTTGAATCGCTCTCCGGCGCGGGCAACATCATCGTCGGCGCGGTGGGCAACGAGGGCGAGACCGCCCTCCACGCCTCGAAGCAATTTGCCGAGAACGACACGGTTCTCAAAACCTTCATCACACTCAACTCTTCCAAGGCCGCCCTCGTAGATGCGTGGGGCGACGTAGGAGCCGACTTCCGCGTGGTAGGGCTTGTGGTGGACGAACTGAAAGGCAAAATCCTTGCCCACACCGATACGGTAAGCACTAAGGAACTCACGACCAAGAACTTCAAGTTCACCATGGCGGAGTGCGGCATGGACGCCACCGTCACCATATCCTGCCAGCGCGGTGAATACAACAACCGCCCGAACGCCTACATCGGCTTCACCGTAACCGGCCTTGGCACCAACCGACGCATGGGTTTGGCCATTATCGGCAAGAGCGGCGAGAAGGTAGATCTTTGGAACGCCTCCTACACCGAGTTCAGCGCAGCTGGTAAGGCAGGCTGGACGGAGGGCGACACGCATTCCACCTGCTCCGAACTAGGCGGCACGGGACGCGGCATCATCTCCGTAGGCTGCTGGCAGACGAAAAATGAATACACCACGCTCGGCGGCGTGCCCATGGAACTGAACCTCGGCACGGAGAACGGTTCGGTAAGTTCGTTCAGCAGCCAAGGCCCCACGCTCGACGGACGCATGAAACCCGAAATCGTGGCACCGGGCATGTGCATCGTTTCGGCCATTTCCTCTTACTATGACTATTTCGAGGCCTCAGAGTGTGCCGGACGCTCCAAAAAAGGCGACAACTATTATTATTATGCCGCCAACGGCGGTACTTCGATGGCCGCGCCGTTCATCACGGGCACCATCGCCCTCTGGCTCGAAGCCAATCCGCAACTCTCGCCCGAGGACATCCGTGGCATCTTCTCCCGCACGGCTCAAAACGATGAGTTTACGGCGGCCGCCAAGCCCGGCGGAGCAGGCTACGGCAAAATTGACGCCTATGCCGGTCTCGTAGACATTCTCGGCCTCACGGGCATCAACAGCCCCGTGCTCACCGACCGCACCGCCGACGGTTCTACCGCCCGTTACGCTGAAATCACAGCCGACCGCCGTAGCCGTACCGTCAGCCTGCGCTTCAACGCCACGCCTTGCGATGCACCGCTTTGCGTGAAGGCCTACACGGCCGACGGCCGCGAAATCCTGCGCCAGCCGCTCGGCATCTGCGCCACGGGCAGCCGCCGCACGCTCAACCTGCCCGCTTCCTCCGGCATCTATATCATTCAGATAGAAACCGAAACGGGAAGCAACGGCATGCAGCAAGCGAAGATCGCAATGTAAGTAGGGGCGTATGGCATACGCCCGCCCAAATACCCTAAAATATATGCAAGATAATTTGAGTTATCGTGCAGCAGACAGCCGCTACGACGCGCCCGACGGTTTCTACCGCCGCTGTGGTCGTAGCGGCGTTTTGTTGCCAGCTGTCACCCTCGGGCTATGGAAAAACTTCGGCGGCACCGTGCCCTACGAGCACAGCCGCGAGCTGTTGCTCTATGCGTTCGACCACGGCATCTGCCACTTCGACCTCGCCAACAACTACGGGCCGCCTTATGGCTCTGCCGAAACCACCTTCGGGCGCGTCATGGAAGACGCCCTGCGCCCCTATCGCGACGAACTCTTCATCGCTACGAAAGCCGGCTACGACATGTGGCCCGGACCTTACGGCAACTGGGGCTCGCGCAAATATCTCATGGCCAGCCTCGACCAAAGCCTGCGCAGAATGCGCCTCGACTACGTAGACCTTTTCTATACCCACCGCTACGACCCCAACACGCCGCTCGAAGAGACCTTGCAGGCTTTAGTCGACATCGTGCGCAGCGGCAAGGCACTCTACGTCGGCATTTCGCGCTGGCCGCTCGAAGCCACGCGCTTCGGGATTGAATATCTGCGCAAGCGCGACGTGCCCTGTCTGTGCTACCAGGGACGCATCAACCTGCTCGACCGCGCTCCGATTGAGGAGGGCATACTCGACGAGGTGCGCCGTTCGGGCAGCGGTTTCGTGTCGTTCTCGCCCCTCGCCCAGGGCTTGCTTGCCGGCCGCTATGCCCACGGCATTCCCGACGACTCGCGTATGCGCCGCGACTTCACTTTGCCCGAAGACCGCCTCACGCCCGACCTGCAACGCCGCCTTTCCGCCTTTGCCGCCATTGCCGCACGGCGCGGCGACACGCCCGCCACGCTCGCCCTGCGCTGGGTGCTGGCACAAGAGGGCGTCACCTCCGTTATCGTGGGTGCAAGCAGCATCGCTCAACTCGCCGACAACCTCCGCTGCACCTCCGGCACGCCGCTCACAAAAGAAGAGATGAGCGAGCTGGAAAGCATATAAGTTACGGTTCTCTATATGCATTTTTTTACCCCGAAAAACCTTTCAACCCTTCAGCATGGTATTTATCTGACTGTATATTAGAAAGATACGGCTGAATGATTTGCGCCCCAAACCCTTCAGCAACTCATCACTAAAAAATGCAATTCCTTTCCCCCTCCGCTTGTCCGCCTCCAACTTTCGAGGCGGATTTTTTTTACCAAGCCCGAGCAGTTTTTCCCTAATCCCAAGCTAATTTTCACTATCTGCGCAGAAAAAGTTTGTTACAAAGTTTGTAACATGTATTACAAACTTTGTAACATGTGTTAGAAACTTTGTAACAAGCGTTACAAACTTTGTAACAAAAACTTTCTTATAGGAAAGGAAAAATTATCTTGCTGATAGAAAAAATTATCTGCCTGAAAGGAAAAATTATCTCGGGGATAATGGCAGCGGACACGTGTGATGGTCGCCTATACAAGGAAATGGTCAACTGTAGTCAGGAAATAGTATAAAAATGGTCAACCTAATTCAGGACAAAACAGCCCGGCCGTGAAGGGTTGTGAAGGGTTTGCTTCTCAAACCATTCAGCGACAAAACACTAACAGTCAATCAAATAAGGATAGGAATGAAGGGTTGAAGGGTTTTTCGGGGTAAAAAAATGCGTATAGAGAAACGATTTGCGCCGCATGGCTGTCCCTTTGGAACTGCCATGCGGCGCAGCGGGCGTATGCAATACGCCCCTACTGGCGGGCTTATGTATACGCCCCTACTGTATTTCAAAATTATTTCTTCACCACGCCGTCCAAGCCATCAATGCTGATGTTCTTGTTTACGCGGGCTTCAATTGAGTTGGCTTTCGCGATGTCGGCCATGTCTACGCCAGTCACGTCTTTCATCACGTCGAACGTCTGCTTGATGACCGCCGGCACGTTCTGCGCCACGCCCGAAGGTTCGGTGCCCGAGGTGCCGTAAACCGTCATGTTGCCGATCTTCGACATCGGCTCGGCAATATTCTTGGCCACTTCCGGCAGCACTTTCTCGTTCATGCGCGTCAGCATGTCGATGATGGCCACCTGTCCGTACTTGTCGTAGGCTTCGGCTTTCTTCTCCATAGCTTCTGCCTCGGCAAGACCTTTGGCACGGATACCCTCTGCCTCGGCGTTGAGGTTGGCCTCAATGGCGGCAGCCTGTGCACGACCTTTCGCCTCGATGGCTGCGGCTTCCTGCATGGCTGCATATTTCTCGGCATCGGCTTTCGCCTTCGTGGCGCGCGCTTCCTGCTCGGCGAGGTAAGCCTTTGCCTCTGCCTCACGCTTCTGCTGTTCCAAAAGGGCCTGCGCATCTATTTCCACGCGGTATTTCTCGGCATCGGCCTTTGCGTTCACCTGCGCTTTCAGTTCGTTCTCCGTAATCTTGATGCGCTCCTGCGAAAGGATTTGCTCACGCATCGTCTGCTCGATTTGCGCATCTACGGTTTTCGTGTTAATAGTCTTCTGCTGCTCTTGGCGCTGAATTTCGTAGGCAGCATCGGCATCGGCCTTCTTCGTGTCGGACAGCATTTTGAGTTCCGACTGCTTGATGCTCAATTCGTTGTTGCGCTCCGAGATTTCCGTTTCCGTCTTCACACGGATATCGTTGGCCTCTTTCTTCGCATTCTGCTCGGCGATAGAGATTTCCTTCTCGGCGTTCGCCTTCGTGATGGCCGCGTTTTTCTTGATGGCATACGTGTTGTCGGCACCGAGGTCGCGGATAAGGTTGTTGTCGTCCGTAACGTTTTGAATGTTGCAGCTGATGATTTCCAGCCCGAGCTTTTCCATGTCGGGCGATGCTTTTGACTGGATTTGGTCGGAGAAGGCATCGCGGTTCGTGTTGATTTCTTCGAGCGTGAGTGCGCCGATTACTTCGCGCATGTTACCTTCGAGCGAGTCCTGCACCTGTGCGGCGATGCCCGTAGTGTCCATGTTGAGGAAGTTTTTTGCGGCGAGGCGCGTGCCTTCGTCGGAGGGCTGCACGCGCACCTTGCACACGGCATCTACGTTCACGTTGATAAAGTCGTGCGTCGGCACGGACTTATTCGTCTTCACGTCCACCGTGACCTGTCCGAGATACACGCGGTCGAGGCGCTCGAACACGGGAATCTTGAAACCGCCGGTGCCGATCATCACGCGCGGCACGCGCTTGATACCTGAAAGGATATAGGCATAGCTGGGCGGTGCTTTCACATACATCGTGCCCATCACCACCAGCAGCACCACTACGGCGGCGGCAATCAAAAGAATTAAAACAGGTGTTTCCATAGCATTGAAATTTTTAGTAAAAGAATTGAAGGACTTGGGTCAAAAAAGAGGACAAAAAGTCAAAGAGTTGAAGAGGTCAGAAGATACTGATAATTCGTTTTACAGCCTCAACCTTTCGTCTATTTGACTTACACACTCTTTGACTTTTTGTTATAAATCCTACTCCCTACCGGCACGCTTGCGTGCGGTGTGGTCGAGAATGGTTTTGCGCATACGCATCGACTTGGGCGTTACCTCTACATACTCGTCTTCCTTGATGTATTCGAGGGCTTCTTCGAGCGAGAAGATAATGGGCGGCACGATACGCGCCTTCTCGTCTGCGCCCGAAGCGCGCATGTTGGTGAGCTGCTTGGCCTTCGTGACATTGATAACGAGGTCTTTCTCATGCACATGCTCTCCCACAACCTGCCCGGCGTACACCTCGTCCTGCGGCGAGATGAAGAAGCGGCCGCGGTCTTGCAGGTGGTCAATGGCATAGGCGTAGGCCGTGCCGCCTTCGAGCGCAATGAGCGAACCGTTGGAGCGGCGCTGGATGTCGCCCTTGTAAGGCTGGTATTCTTTGTAGCGGTGCGCCATGATGGCCTCGCCCTGACTGGCGGTGAGCACGTTGGTACGCAGGCCAATGATGCCGCGCGAGGGTATGTTGAACTCAATGTCCACGCGGTCGCCGAGGGTAATCATAGAGGTCATCTCGCCCTTGCGGCGCGTCACCATATCAATCATCTTTGAGGCAAACTCTTCGGGCACGTTGATGGTGAGCTCTTCAATCGGTTCGCACCGCTCGCCGTCGATCTCCTTATAGATTACCTGCGGCTGCCCCACCTGCAACTCGTAGCCTTCGCGGCGCATCGTCTCGATGAGGATAGAGAGGTGTAGCACGCCGCGCCCGGATACAATCCAGCGGTCTGCGCCCTCGGTCTTCTCCACACGCAGGGCGAGGTCCTTTTCAAGTTCCTTTTCGAGGCGGTCGTTGATGTGGCGCGAGGTGCAATATTTGCCCTCCTTGCCGAAGAAGGGGGAGTCGTTGATGGTGAAGAGCATCGACATCGTAGGCTCGTCGATGGCAATAGTGGGCAACGGTTCGGGGTTTTCAAAATCGCAAATCGTGTCGCCGATTTCGAAATTCTCCAATCCCACAACGGCGCAAATATCGCCCGACTCTACGCCGTCGGTCTTCTGCCGCGCCATACCCTCGAAGGTATGCACCTCCTTGATTTTCGTTTTCTCAAACGTGCCGTCGCGGTGGGCGATGGTGCAGTTCATGCCTTCGGCGATGCGTCCGCGATGCACGCGCCCCACGGCGATGCGTCCCGTGTAGTTGGAATAGTCCAGCGAGGTGATAAGCATCTGCGGCGTACCTTCGAGTTGCGTGGGGGCGGGAATGGCCTCGACTATTTTGTCAAGAAGATAGTCAATGTTTTCAGTAGGCTTATTAAAATCCTCACTCATCCAGCCGTTCTTGGCAGAGCCATACACCACAGGGAAATCGAGCTGCTCCTCCGTAGCATCGAGGTCGCACATGAGGTCGAACACCATTTCGTAAACCTCCTCGGGGCGGCAGTTGGGCTTGTCCACTTTGTTCACCACAACGATGGGCTTCAACCCGATTTGCAGGGCCTTTTGCAACACGAAGCGCGTTTGCGGCATCGGGCCTTCGAAGGCATCGACGAGCAGCAGGCAGCCGTCTGCCATGTTGAGCACGCGCTCCACCTCACCGCCGAAGTCGGAGTGCCCCGGAGTGTCTATGATATTGATTTTAGTGCCTTTATAGTCGATTGAAACGTTTTTGGAGAGAATCGTGATGCCTCGTTCGCGCTCGAGGTCGTTGTTATCCAAAATAAGTTCTCCCGCGTTTTGATTTTTCCTAAAAAGATTGCCCGCGAGCAGCATCTTGTCTACCAACGTAGTCTTGCCGTGGTCCACGTGGGCGATGATAGCAATGTTGCGAATGTCTTGCATATATGATAATACCTAAAAAACGATGCAAAGTTACTGCAACGAGCGCGAAAAGCAAAAAGAAAAGGCAGAAAATGAACGATTTCGTTAAGTCAAAAGACCAATTTTCGTGAAAGCGAGAGCAATCAAGTTTACTTGGGTTATGCCAGGCGCAGCCGGAAATTTCTATATTATTATCCCGAAACAATAGAAAAACGGGCCTTGCACGTAAGAAAATCAAAAAAAATAGGGCAAATGCTTTGCTATTTCGTTTTATTGCCCTATCTTTGCACTCGCAAAACGAAAGGATATGGTTTTGCCCTCCCCTTTATTGGTGCGTTAGTTCAGCTGGTTAGAATACATGCCTGTCACGCATGGGGTCACGGGTTCGAGTCCCGTACGCACCGCAAACCTTTCATTTTTTATATTAAAAAAGTTCCGAAACCGCCTGGTTTCGGAACTTTTTTGTTTTGTATCTATTTTGCGTGCAGCCGCTATACCTATTTATATATCTGCGCCTCGCGCTCTCCGCGCAACACGGCGAGGGCGTTGAGGGCAAGGGCTTCCATTTCGTTTTCGCCGGGGAAGATATGCACGGGGGCGAGATAGTCCACGCGGCTGCGTATGCCGGAGGTGATGTAGTCGGAATGGGCAATGCCGCCCGTGAGGAGAATGGCATCGACATGGCCGCGCAGCACCGCGCCCTCGGAGGCGATGCACTTGGCGGTGTGGTAAATCATGGCATCGATAAGCAGCTTGGCCTTGGCATCGCCCTCACGCAAGAGGCGGGTGATTTCGAGTATGTCGGTCGTGCCGAGGTGAGCCGCAAGCCCTGCGCTGCCGGCGATGCGCTTGAGGAGCTGATCTTCTGTGTACGTGCCGCTGAAGCAGAGACGCACGAGGTCGGCGGCGGGCAGCGTGCCGGCACGCTCGGGCGAGAAGGGGCCTTCGCCGTCGAGAGCGTTATTGGCATCGATGGCGCGGCCCTTGCGGTGGGCGGCGATGGAGATGCCGCCGCCGAGGTGGCACACGACAAGGTTGAGGTCTTCGTACTTGCGCCCGATGCTGCGGGCATAGCGGCGGGCGATGGCTTTCTGGTTGAGGGCGTGCCAGATGCAGATGCGGTGCATGAGGGGTGAGCCACACACACGGGCTTCGTCTTCCAGTTCGTCCACCACGCCGGGGTCGGCGATATAGGCGGGGCAACCTATTTGTTTGGCGATTTGATAGGCAATAATGCAACCGAGGTTGCAGGCGTGCTGGCGCGGGGCGGTGTAAGTTTCGTGGCACATCTCTTCGTTCACGATATACACGCCGCCGGGAATGGGCTTGAGCAGCCCGCCACGCCCTATGACGGCATCGAATTTCAAGGGCAGCCCGGCTTCACGGATTTCGTCTTCCACCAAGCGGCGGCGGAAGTCTAATTGTTCTGTGATTTTGGAGAATTGCGAGAGCTCTTCCACCGAATGGCGTATGGAGCGCACGAGTATCGGCTCGTCGTCTTCGTAGACTGATACTTTGGTAGAAGTAGAACCGGGATTGATTACGAGAATGGTCATATATAAAATGAGAGGGTATATTTATTTGGCGGGGCGTATGCTTTTGCGCGGAGACTGCGGGCGTTCAGCAGAACGCCCCTACTTGTTCATAACTCCTATGCAGAGACTGCGATATTTCGTCTCGGCATCGTCGGCACGCGAGGAGAGCACCACGGGGCACTGCGGCCCTTTGAGCATGCCCGCCATCTTGGCACCGGCGAAGAGGGGCAGCACTTTGTAGAGCAGGTTGCCGGCTTCGATGTCGGGCAGAATAAGGCCGTCGGCACTACCTGCTATAGGCGAGGTGATGCCTTTCGTAGCGAGGGCGGCAGCATCGCAAGAGGTGCGGAAATCGAGCGGGCCGCTCACAATGGCACGCCCCCACTCTCCCCTTGCGGCGCGGTCGGCAATTTCAGCATAGCCCATGGTATGCGGGAACTTCTCGCTCGCCGTCTCGGCGCAGTGGATCAGGGCGATGCGCGGTTCTTCGATGCCGAAAGCGTGACAGGTCTCAATCATGTAAGCCACCTGCTGCACGCGCTGCTCGTGGGTGGGGTAAGGAATGACGGCGGCATCGGAGAAGAAGAGCAGGCGCGGGTAGCCGGGCAGTTCGGCAGCGGCGATGTGGGTGAGCTGCCTGCCGCGCGGCAGTATGCCCTCCTCTTTATTGAGCACGGCGCGGAGGAGCGTGTCGGTGTGGATAAGCCCCTTCATCAGCAGGTCTGCCTCTCCGCTCCTGGCCATAGCCACGGCGGCGCGGGCGGCGGTCTCGTCGTTGGCGGTGGAAATGATGTGGAAGAAGGGATTGGCGGTTACCTCGGCGGGCAAGATTTCAAGGTTTACACTTTCAGGAATAAAAAGCCAAGACTCAATAAAGCCTTCGGCTGTGCCGCGCATGAGGGCTTCGAGCGTGGCGCGGTCTGTGCCGCACACCACTGCCACGCGCCACCGACGCCCCATGGCTTTGAGCGAGGCGGTAAGCGCGGCAAAATTCAAAACGGGTTGCATAAATGTTGATTAATTGAGTGCTAATTATTCTATCCACGAGTTATTTTTGCCCACGAATCTCACGAATCTACACGAATTTTCCTGTCCTATTTACTAATGGCGACCTTTTCGGTCGCACGAATCACACGAATGCAATAACAAAGGCGTCTTGTTGAGGAGCACTCCTTGAATTAGTGAGATTCGTGCGACCGTACAGGTCGCCATTTAATTCATTGGGAACGCTTCGTGTAGATTTCTTGACATTTTCGGCGGCACTCGGCAATTCAAGTAAACTTGATTGCACTCGCTTGCACGAAAATTCGTGAGATTCGTGGGCAACAAAAAAATTATCGTGGGCAAAAATCGTTCTTAGTAAACAAGTATACTCGTCATACTAATATATTAATCTTCTGCAAAGATAGTGCGCCAAAATATTCTCGCCAAAAAAAATTGCGCATTCCTATAAGAAATGCGCAAAAATGAAAACAAATCATGCTTAATTTGCTAAAAGCGGGGCTAAATATGCCTCGTGGCTGTTTCGAGCCACGCCTTGTCCGCGCTATTTGCAAGGAGCGGCATCAGGGCGGCGCGCACGCGGTCGTGGTAGGCGTTGAGCCAGGCGATTTCTTCGTCCGTAAGCAACTCTTTCTCCACGGGGCGCAGGTCGATGGGGCAGAGCGTGAGCGTTTCGAAGGCGAGAAACTTGCCGAAATCGGTCGCGCCGTCTTCGTGGGCGAGCAGCACGTTTTCGATGCGCACGCCAAAGCGGCCACTCACGTAGATGCCCGGCTCGTCGGTCACGGTCATGCCGTCGGCAAAGGGCACGAGGGTGCAGGCGCGGCAGTTCTTGCGTATCTGGTGCGGCCCTTCGTGCACGCCGAGGTAGGTGCCTACGCCGTGGCCCGTGCCGTGGCCGAAGTCGTAGCCGCGCTGCCACATGCCGTAGCGGGCGGCGAGGTCGAGTTCCAGACCCGTAGTGCCTTCTGGGAAGCGGGCGCGGGCGAGGTTGATGTGTCCTTTAAGCACGAGGGTATAGACGCGGCGTTCCTCTTCGGTGAGCGGACCGAGGGCAACGGTGCGCGTGATGTCGGTAGTGCCGCAGTCGTAGTGCGCTCCCGAGTCAAGCAGCAGCAGACCGCGCGGTTCGAGCCGCGCCGCCGTTTCTTCGGTCGCTTCGTAGTGCACGATGGCACCGTGCGCCGCATAACCTGCAATCGTGGGGAAACTGAGTCCCTTGAAACCGGGCTGCTCGGCACGCAGGGCCGTTAGCTTTTTATCTATAGATACTTCTGTCTGCAAACCTTTCGGCACTTCCTCGTCCAGCCAGCGCAGGAACTGCACCATGGCCGCGCCGTCGCGCAGCATCGCCGTGCGCATGCCCTCACGCTCTGCCTCTGTCTTCACGGCACGCAGGGGCGGAACGGGCGAGGGAATAACTTCGAGGCGCACATCGTCAGCCACCTCGGTTGCCAGTTCAAAGGCTTCGAGTTGCGCCATATTGACCGAAGCGGGCAGATAGACGCTGACAGCCCTACCAGCATGCCGGACTTCACGAGCCACATACTGCCAGGCATTGTAATCGTCTACGGCAACGCCCTCGCGGGAGAGATAGGTACGCACCTCTTCGGTCAGTTTGTGGCGATCGACAAAGAGCGTGGCCTTATCATCGTTAATCAAAAGGTAGGCGAGAAAGAGCGGATTGAAGTCAATATCGCCGCCGCGCAGGTTGAGCGTCCAAGCAATTTCGGAAAGGTCGTTCATAAGAAACAGCCTTTCAGCTCCGCCGTGCACCGCAGGCAGGGCATCGCGCACTGCCTGCAGTTTCTCACGCGCCGAAAGGCCGGCATACGCCTCGGGAAACAACGTTATGAGCGTGCGCGGCATGTCGGGGCGGTCGCGCCAAAGGTAGTCGAAGGGGTCGTTCTCGCTGACACGCACGGCAATCCTATCTGACAGGTCGGCAAACAGGCTGTCGAAGAGTTCCTTGCTCATGCACTCGCCGCAAAAGCCCACGACATCGCCGTCCTGCAACTGTTCTTCAATCCAGCGGGCCGGTTCGGGCGTGCCTGTCATACCCTCTCGCATCAGTTCGATGCCTGTGCCTGCCAACTGCTCCTCGGCTTGCAGGAAATAGCGCGAGTCGGTCCAGAGCGCGGCTTTTTCCAAGGTAACGACTGCCAGCCCTGCCGAGCCGGTGAATCCTGTGAGCCATTCGCGCGTCTGCCAGCGGAAAGGCAGGTATTCGCTGTTGTGGGGGTCGAGCGTGGGCACTACGTAGGCGTTCAGCCCTTCGCCGCGCAACCAGCGCCGCAGGGCTTCGACGCGTGCTTTGTAATCTGTAGGATTGAGACGAGACATATTTCTTTTTTCGATTAAGGGTATACAATATTATATATATACACGCGTGCGCGCAAGGCGCAGCAGGCAGTTTGATTTTTGCAAACTTAAATATTTATTTTGAAACTCAATAGCCTTTTCGCCGTTTTTATACTAGGATAATTTTGCAAAACCCGCCAAAAAGAATTACTTTTGCACTGCGTGTCGTATAGGCAAATGCCGTTTAGCATGCCCGTGCCGCACCTTGCACGACCTTTTACAATCTATTTTTCTAAAAATATCAACTTTATTTCATTTTTCAAAACAATCTCTTTTATGTGGTTAACTAATTCATCCATTGGAAGAAAAGTGATTATGTCCGTTACGGGTATCGCACTTATCCTCTTCCTCACGTTCCATGGCTGCATGAACTTGGTTGCCCTCTTCTCGAAAGAAGGCTACAACCTTGTGTGCGAAATGCTCGGCGCCAACTGGTACGCCGTGGCCGCTACAATCGGTCTCGCCGCACTCGTTGCGCTCCACTTCGTCTATGCCATCATCCTCACCTTGCAGAACAAGAAGGCACGCGGCGCAAACTCTTACGCCGTAACCGACCGTCCGGGCAAAGTGGAATGGGCATCGCAAAACATGTTCGTGCTCGGCATCATCGTGGTGCTCGGCCTCTTGCTCCATCTCTTCAACTTCTGGTACAACATGATGTTCGCAGAACTCGTGAACGCCGGTTGCCCCTTCATCAACGGAGTTGAAAGTGCTTCCGACGGCTACGGCATGATTGCCTACACCTTCAGCAACCCCATCTACACGGTGCTCTACCTCGTGTGGTTCGCCGCCATTTGGTTCCACCTCACCCACGGCTTCTGGAGCGCACTCCAAACCCTCGGCTGGAGCGGCAAAATCTGGTTCAACCGTTGGAAGGTCATCGGCAACGTCTACGTTACCCTGCTGATGCTCATCTTCGTGGTTGTAGCTCTTAAATTCGCACTTTGCGGCGGCTGCTGCACGGCTTGCTGCTAAGTTTTCTTTTCTCACAACACACTCCTTATTTTTAATATAAAAGAAAAATGGCTACAATAGATTCAAGAATACCCGAAGGTCCCGTGGCTGAAAAATGGACCAACTATAAGGCTCATCAGAAACTGGTTAACCCCAAGAATAAGCGCAAGCTCGACGTTATCGTGGTAGGAACGGGTCTTGCAGGCGCAAGTGCCGCCGCATCGCTCGGCGAAATGGGCTTCAAGGTGAAGAACTTCTGCATTCAGGACTCTCCGCGCCGCGCCCACTCTATCGCCGCACAGGGCGGTATCAACGCTGCCAAGAACTATCAGAACGACGGCGACTCCGTTTACCGCCTCTTCTACGACACCGTTAAGGGCGGCGACTACCGCGCCCGCGAGGCCAACGTTTACCGCCTCGCTGAGGTGAGCGCCAACATCATCGACCAGTGCGTGGCTCAAGGCGTACCCTTCGCCCGCGAATACGGCGGCATGCTCGCCAACCGCTCCTTCGGCGGCGCACAGGTGAGCCGTACTTTCTATGCCAAAGGCCAGACCGGCCAGCAGCTCCTCCTCGGTGCTTACTCCGCCCTGATGTGCCAGGTTCACGCCGGCACCGTTGAGTTGCACACGCGCTACGAGATGCTCGACGTTGTGATCATCGACGGCCGTGCACGCGGCATCATCGCCCGCAACCTCGTGACGGGCAAAATCGAGCGCTTCTCTGCCCACGCCGTAGTAATCGGCACCGGCGGTTACGGAAACACCTATTTCCTCTCCACCAACGCCATGGGCTGCAACTGCTCGGCCGCTATGTCCTGCTACCGCAAGGGCGCATATTTCGCAAACCCCTCTTACGTACAGATCCACCCCACCTGCATTCCCGTGCACGGCGACAAGCAGTCCAAGCTTACGCTTATGTCGGAGTCGCTCCGCAACGACGGCCGCATCTGGGTGCCCAAGAAACTCGAAGACGCACAGAAGCTCCAGCGCGGCGAAATCAAGGGTAAGGACATTCCCGAAGAAGACCGCGACTACTACCTCGAGCGCCGCTATCCCGCCTTCGGTAACCTCGTGCCCCGCGACGTGGCCAGCCGCGCTGCTAAGGAACGCTGCGACAAGGGCTACGGCGTGAACAACACCGGCCTTGCCGTGTTCCTCGACTTCTCTCAGGCCATCAAGGACTTCGGACGCGACGAAATCGCCGCACGCTACGGCAACCTCTTCGACATGTATGAGGAAATCACCGACGAAAGCCCCTACGAAACGCCGATGATGATTTACCCCGCCGTGCACTACACGATGGGCGGCATCTGGGTAGACTATGAATTGCAGACTTCCGTGAAGGGCCTCTTCGCCATCGGCGAGTGCAACTTCTCCGACCACGGCGCAAACCGCCTCGGTGCTTCCGCACTCATGCAGGGTCTTGCCGACGGTTACTTCGTGCTGCCCTACACCATTCAGAACTACCTCAGCGACCAAATCACCGTTCCCCGCTTCTCCACCGACCTGCCCGAGTTCAAGGCTGCAGAAGATGCCGTCAAGGCACGCATCAACAAGCTCTTCGCCATCAAGGGCAAGCGCTCCGTGGATTCTATCCACAAGGAACTCGGCCACATCATGTGGGAACACGTGGGCATGGGCCGCACCGCCGAAGGCTTGAAGGAAGGCCTTGCCAAACTCAAAGCCCTGCGCGAGACGTTCTACAAGGATCTCTTCATTCCCGGCACCGCCGAAGGCGTTAACGTGGAACTCGAAAAGGCTATCCGCCTCGAAGACTTCATCCTCATGGGCGAACTCATCGCCAACGATGCCCTCCACCGCAACGAAAGCTGCGGCGGCCACTTCCGCGAAGAATACCAGACGGAGGAAGGCGAAGCCAAGCGCGACGACGAAAACTTCTTCTACGTGGGTTGCTGGGAATACCAAGGCTCTGACGACAAAGCACCGGTACTCTACAAAGAACCGCTCGTTTACGAAGCAATTAAAGTACAGACGAGAAATTATAAGAACTAAAAACGTAGGACTCTTAAACGCATAACCCAACAATGGCTAAAAATATCAGTTTCACAATTAAATATTGGAAGCAGAACGGTCCCAAGGATGCCGGTCATTTTGAACAGCGCGAAATGCACAACATCCCCGACGACACGTCCTTCCTCGAAATGCTCGACATCCTCAACGAGGAACTCATCGAAGAGGGCAAAGAGCCATTTACCTTCGACCACGACTGCCGCGAAGGCATCTGCGGTATGTGCTCGCTCTACATCAACGGCACGCCGCACGGCAAGACCGCCACGGGCGCAACCACCTGCCAGCTCTACATGCGCCGCTTCAACGACGGCGATGTCATCACCGTAGAGCCCTGGCGCTCCGCCGCCTTCCCCGTGATTAAGGACTGCATGGTAGACCGCTCCGCGTTCGACAAGATCCAGGCCGCCGGCGGCTACGTTACCGTGCGCACCGGCCAGCCGCAGGACGCCAACGCAATCCTTATCCCCAAGCAGGACGCCGACGAGGCTATGGACTGCGCCACGTGCATCGGTTGCGGCGCTTGCGTTGCAGCGTGCAAGAACGGCTCCGCCATGCTCTTCGTCAGCTCTAAGGTGAGCCAGTTCGCCCTCCTGCCTCAGGGTCGCCCCGAGGCTGCCAAGCGCGCCAAGGCCATGGTGGCCAAGATGGACGAGCTCGGTTTCGGTAACTGCACCAACACGCGTGCCTGCGAAGCCGTTTGCCCCAAGAACGAAACGATTGCCAACATCGCCCGCCTCAACCGCGAGTTCATCAAGGCAAAACTCGCCGACTAACTATCGGCTGTTACAACCCATAACGCAAAGGCGTGCCCCCGAAACGAGGGCACGCCTTTTTTTATCCACGGATTTTATTTTTTTGCCCACAAGTTTTTTTTGCCCACGAATCTCACGAATCTACACGAATTTTCCAGTCCTATTTATTAATGGCGACCTGTTCGGTCGCACGAATTTTCACGAATTCAATATTTGGACTACCTTCCAGGCACATAACGCCTAATTTAACCAACGCGCAATCATTGAATTCGTGTGATTCGTGCGACCGTACAGGTCGCCTTTTAATTCATTGGGAACGCTTCGTGTAGATTCGTGAGATTCGTGGGCAAAAAAATCGTGGCAAAAAGATAACTCGTGGATTAAATGCATCTCATAAATCCCGTTTGCTTTTTGTTAATAGGTATTCGTTTCAGATATCCCTTGTCGGCAAGTTCGTTTAAGTCAGTGCGGGCAGTTCTTTCCGTCACCCCGAATCTGTTGGACACTTCCTGGCAGGTCAGTACCAATGAGGGGTTGTCGCTCAAAAGTTTCAAGATTTGCATTTGCCGTTCGTTGATACCCTCAATGTCTGCATACTGCAAAATAGCCCCGCGCTCTTTCTGCTTTTCCGAGAGATAGACTTTGAGGTCATCGTATGCCTTTTTCATCACAGTCAGATTATGGAGAATGAAATAAGTCATATCCATTCCGTCGCTTTCTGTATAAAGAAAGGCCCGTTCATAACGCCTTTTGTTTTTGTAAATCACACGAGAAATGCTAAGATATTCCGTCAGCCAATATCCCTTTTTTAGCAGATACCAATAAAAGACGGAACGCGCCGTTCTCCCGTTGCCGTCCACAAACGGGTGAATCCATGCCAGCATAAAGTGCAGGATTATTCCCTTTACAATCGGGTGAATGAACGATGCTTCCGAGTTGTCGTTATTATTGGCAAAGTCAAACAGGTCGCGCAGCAGGCTTTCCACTTCGTTATGGCTTGGCGGCGTATGGGCCACGCTTCCCGTAATGGCATCTACCACATATATATCGTCTGTTTGGCGCAACCTTCCCTCATCGCCGGCATTGTCCAGCGTGTAAGCCGTTATGGAGGCGTGCATATTCAGCAGCATATCAAGATTAACGTCCTTTTTGCTTTCTTCTGCCAAGCGCTGTATTGTCTGATAGTTGTTTACAATCATTTGCTGGCTTTTGTTTTGCGGGCGAAGCGCTTTCCGAAGCATGTCCTTTGCCACCTTTCGTGTAGTGGACGCCCCTTCTATTTGGCTCGACGCAATGGCTTCCTCCATAAGACTGTTAATGAGATAGCCCTGACGGTCTTTCTCTTTAATAATATGGCTCGCTTCCGCACCCGCACCCATGTTCACGTCAAAATCATAGAGCATATTCTGAATGGCCGGGGTGATGGAGAAGTAGAATTTATAATTGCCAAACTCCACCGATTTCAGTTGCATCTGCCTTTTGGTTTTGACGGCCGCCCAAAACAATTCGGGTTTGATGTCTTTTGGAACAAGATATTTGACCTTATCCCAATACAGATATTCACATTCCACTTTTTCCAGCAATGTCTGCAACTTGGTATCTGTGACGATGCTTAATACCTCTTCAAAATGATTTGTTGCATTTACGTTTGGAGCGTTTTCTATCATAGCGATATTTATTTTAGGAAAGTAGGGGCGTTTTGCAAAGTTACTGCATTTATCTCGCAAATGCGGAAATTTTCCGAATATTTCCGCATTTGCACCTATTTGTTGGTTGAATTAATTCCACGAGTTATTTTTTTTGCCCACGAATCACACGAATTCAATGACTGAACTGATTGAATTAGTGAAATTCGTGCGACCGAACAGGTCGCCATTATAATATAAGCAATGAATTCGTGAAGATTCGTGTGATTCGTGGGCAACAAAAAAAGATTCGTGGGCAAAAAAATAACTCGTGGATAAAAAATAATGAGGCCATAATCGCACACACATTGGCATAAAACTCGCTTAATTTGATAAAAAACCAAGAAAATCATACTCATTAACGTTTTTTACCCCCCCTGTTTGGCAAAGCCATTGCAATATGATAACTTTGCTGCGCAGATACTTATTAAAACGTTTGTTTTAAGCGCAGAAACGTGGAGGAGGACACAGACTCTTTCACTCTTTTGCTGTCTTATAATCATTGCTAAAACATAAAATTATAATCAATAAACATTTCAATTATTATGAGAAACAGGTTTACCCTTTTCCTTATGCTGATGTTCTTGATGGGCACCGGCATGAATGCGCAAACCGTCGTGGCGAAGATGAAAGCCTTAGCAGAAGCCGCTGGCAACAGCGACACGAAGGCGACCGTCTCTACTGTATGGCAGTCGGACGACGAAGACGGCGCAGTTTATGAATTTTCAAACGACAAGTATTTGGGCGCAATCTCAAATCCAGCGGTTGTCGAAGCCTTGGAAGGCGACAAGTATGTTACCATTGCCATGTGGGTCTACGGACGCACCACGAGCAACCAGTGCGTATTTGGTTATGGCAACGTGAACGATGGTGTGAAGTTCCAGCAAAACGGCAAGTCTATCAGTGCTACAAGAAAAGGACGTAGCGATATAGGCGGATGGAGCAGAGATGAACTTTTAGACGACGAATGGAACTTCATCGCCTTTGCAGTGGCCGGCAAGGCAAATACAACTGCCACCAAGGGCAAATATTATATCAACAACATCAATGACAATCATTCTGACCTGAAACTTAGCAACATGGCAACGACAGCAGTTGAAAACAAGTTGCTCGCTATCGGCTCGGGCGACCAAAACATCGCCCGCGAAGCCTATAACGGCATGATTGCCAATCTGACGGTTATCACGTCCGACGATCTGCTTACGAACGACGAAATTAAAGAATTGGTCGGCACCGTATCTCGCATTGACGGCAAGCGCCGCGTGACCATCAACTATAACTACGGCAACGGTACGTTTAGCCAGAAGATTCTCGTTGACCCCGGGAGTACATTCGACGTGCCCACGCCTGACTTCTACACAAGTTTTTCGCAGACTACCATCACCGACGACAATTCCTCCACGAGCTACAACGTGACTTGCGTCGAAAACTTCCCATTCACGGCAGGCACATTCTACAAACTCAAGCTCCGCGAAAAGGACACAGGTATTACCACCAGATACGTCGTCTGGGACGGCACAAGCGAAAACATCAACACGCGCAAGAGTGATGCGGAAGCAACGAGTGCCGGTATGGGCAGCTATTGGCGCTTTGAGCGCGTGCCCAACACCGAGAACCAAGTGCGCCTCTTCACCAACTGCAAGGGCAAGAGCCAGGCCGTGACCTTTACCGATATGGCAACAGATAGGCAGGCTGCCACCCTTACGGACAACGGCACTATTTTTATGGTGAAGACCGGCAATAGCGAATACACCGACCCCAAGGGCTTCCGCCTTTCTAGCCTGACAAACGATAACCACAACGTCAACGACGTAGATGGCACATTGGGTGTCTGGACAAGCGAACTAAGTAAGACCGATGGCGGCTCTACCTTCACCGTGTACGATATAGATGCCCAGCAGCCTACGGAAGTCACCTCTGCCACCTGCACGGACGAGAACCGCATCACTGCTACATACAGCATTGCCTCCAAGGGCTATTACTGGAACGGCACGGCTTCCGACGCCGTCAGCGCCCCCGTGCTGCCCGGCTATATGGAAGCAACTACGGCAAGAATCACCGCCGAAGGAGCACTCTCGTTCAACTATACCAATAACTACCCCTTTGTCGTTTCAACCGACAATGCCAAATACTTCCAGTCGCTGAAAGTGCGCAACGATGCCACCCACTATGTCACGGCAACCTACAACAGCGGCAGCTTTGCAGCCGGCACGACCAAATCCCGCGACAACGGCATTACCACGGACGAAACCAAGCAGGGCGTCATGAAGAGCGGCTGGGCGTTCGTGAAAGAGCCAGGCACTATCAACAAGTTCCGCATTTACAATGAAGCAACGGGCAACCTGCAGCTCCATCTCCAAAACCAGAACAACAGCACTGCCGCCACAATGGCAGCATCGGGCACGGCATTCGTTGTAGAGCTCCAGCCCACAGAGTTTACCGCCTTCACCGGCGGCTTCACCATTCGTGTCAATGAGAACGACTCCCACGCCTTGGGCGACCACGGCAGCGGCGCATTGGCTTATTGGAACAACCGCGGAAGTTCCGAATTGAACGACAATGGTTCTATCTTCCGCGTAGCAGATGCCGACGTTTGGGTAGAGCAGGTTTATACTGACTTCGTGACCAATAGCGATGCCTGGGTAGCTAGCCTCGTGAACCAGCAGGCAGCCAGCCTCCCCGCCTACACCGCTGCCAAGACGGAAGCCGCGACGGTGATGTCGACCAACACTTCCACCAATGCCCAAAAGATGCAGGCCTACCGCAAGGTTGCCCAGTCGCTCTATACGGCAAAGACCAACCTTTTGGCAGAAGCCGATGCCGCGCAAATTTACAAACTGCGCTCGCTGACCAATAGCGGCGACTTGTATCTGAATGTTAAGAACAACGACCTTAAAGGCGTTATCATCACCCAGCCTATAAAGTATCTCAGAAACCAGATGTTCCAATTCGTAAAGAATGAGACATCCGGGCAGTATGCCATCAAGTGCATCGCAGACAACTCCATGCTGCTAAACTCCACAGGCACTAACTATTGGGACATCAAGAGCACAACCAATATCGATACCGAGACCCCTTCGGAGTACACCTTGGGCAACGTTTACAACGGCATTTACACAATTTCAAAAGAAGCAGGCAAATACCTTTCGCCCGACGGCACGCGCCAAGCCGACGGTACATACATTATGTACTCCAATATAACCACAGCTAACGCTTGGGCTTTGGAACCCGTAAGTGCCACAGATGCCGCCAAGGGAGACAATGAAAACTATAAAGCCCTCTCTGAACTTTACCAAACCTATCTGCCCTATAAGAACCTTTATGTAGCTGAAAAGGCAGGCCTGCCCGGTTATCCGAAGAGTTATGAAAACTTAGATCCGGCATTTTTGATGGATGATCAACTTAAGTCTGCCGAAACCCTTCTGAACAAGCCGACAAGCCCCACGGCCGAAGAAGTAATACCGTACAGGGATATGTTCCCCATTCTTCGTGATAGACTGCTGGACGATCTCGTGAATTATCCCGAAAACCGCTATTTCTCTATCAAGAATACCGATAACCGAGGCTATCTCGTTTACGCCGCAAATGCTCCAAAAGGTACGGTCAACGAGGAAGAATGGAACTACGTGTGGTCGACAGGCAAATCCTACAACGTCACCAACGGAGAAGAAACAACACCAGTCAGTGTGACCTTCGATGCCTCCAACGCCGCCCACCTCTGGTGCTTCCTCAACCACACAAAGGTTGACGGCACCGCAGAACACTATCTCTACAACGTTGGGCTTAAGAAGTACGCACGTCCTACAAAGGTCGTTGGCACATACGGCGACTACACATGGGTGCTGACCGATGAGCCCGCGCCTATAACATTAAAAGTTTACGATGCCCCCAATCACAAGATGGCTATCACCGCCAAAAGCGCAGAAGTAGCATCTGATACCGAGGTATACGCATCTGTCAGCAACAATTACACTGGTCCCGTAATCAACTACTACTCACAAAACGACGGCGGCGTACCCTTCACCTTCGACTGGGGCACGGTTGAATTCGCCGCCTCCGACACCACTGATGTGGCAGCCCTCGTGCGCACCTCCATCACGCTGCGCCCCGTGGCAAAGGCCACGAATCCCCTCATCACAGGCCTTGACGACAACCAGACCATCTGCACCTACAGTTCTACAAAGGCATTCCGCGTGCCCGCAGGCGTAACCGCCTATTATGCCACGAGAAGAGATGACAACAACATCGTAAGACTCAAAGCCGTGCCCGACGGCATCGTGCCTGCCAACGAGGGCGTGCTCCTTGTGGGCGACGTGAACAAGACACAGGCCATGCTCGACGTGGACTACCGTACCAAAGTCACTGCCGAAGGCAACATCTTCAGCAACACGGCAAGCGGCCCAACAGCCATGGGCGCTAACTGCTACATCTTGGCACAGACTGCTGAACAAGGCATCGGCTTCTACCACGCAATAGAAAACACGACTCTCTCGCAGGGCAAGGCCTACCTCGACTTCTCGGGCAGTCCTGTCCGTGCCTTCACGCTCAGCTTCGGCGATGACGATGTGACCACCGGCATCACCAACATCGAGGCCGATGGCAACGCAGAAAAAGCCCCCGTCTACGACCTCAGCGGCCGCCGCATCGCACAGCCTTCCGGTCGAGGCATCTATATCAAAAACGGCAAGAAGTATTTTGTAAAATAACTCATAAACAGAACGAATCATGAAAAAGACATATCAATCTCCATCGTTGAGCGTCTACTCCCTCCACACAGAAGGACTGCTCGCCACATCTCCCGGTGTTGGCACGGGTGAGGGCAGCCAAGATGCCGCTGGTGGCTTCACCAACAAGAAACAACAAACCGACATGTGGGGCAACGACCCCAACAAGGGCATTTGGCAATAAGCCTTTTGCCGAAACAACATCATAGAAATCCCGCCTGCACGAGCGAAACGTGCAGGCGGGGTTTGCTTTATGCCAAGATGGGCCGAACAATCTGCGCAGAGCGTGGAAACTATCTTTGCGCTTCGCGGCTTTGGGCGTTGCGCCGCATGGAGTAGGGGCGTTTTGCAAAACGCCCGCCGAGTGCGCCGCATGGCATCTGTCAATGAGGAAATTATTAACCGGGCGTATGCCGTACGCCCCACGCGCGGGGAAGATTATTCAAAGTAGAAAGTGAGGACAAACATGCCGATGGAGGCGCGGTCGATGCTCTGCGTGTAGATGAGTTGCGTGGGGTCGGTGAGGTCGCTGCGGTTTTTGTTGAGCGCATTGCCGAGGCCGAAGCAGAATTTGAGTTCGGGAATGAATTTGAAGAAAGGCATGTAGAGGTCGCAGCCGAGACCCGCCTCGAGCATAAAGTTGAAGGGTTTGGCACGCAGTTTGGTTTGCTTGTTGGTCACGAGGTCGTACATCGGTTGCACGCCGGCAATGACGTAGGGGCGGAAGTTGTTGAAGCGTTGCCCGCTAAACTTAAAGTCAACGGGTACGCCAATGTAACAGGATTTCATGTCTTGCGACTCCTCCTTGCCCGTTCTTAGATTTCTGAACGCGAGGTGCTTGCTGCCGAAGTGGAGCGAGGGAACGACACGCAGTCCGATGTGCTTGCTCATCTTCCATTCGCCCAGCACGCCCACGCTGAAGCCGAAGTTCTGGCGGTCGGTACTGGCCACCCACTGGTCGCCCGTGTCGGGGTCGATGTAGCCGTTGTTGTCGAGGCGCATCCCTTGGTCGTGCAAGCCGATGAAGAAGCCGTAGTGGAAGCGGCGCTCGTCGATGAACGGCTTGTTTTGCACGCGCCGCTTCTGGGCCTGCGCCGTGCCGAGGGCACAGAGCAGGACGAGGAGGGATAATATGTGGCGAATGGCGGTCATTGTATTATATAACGCATTTCGAGGCGGTTTATTGTGTGGAGAGGGGCTTGTGGATAAACAATGGCGGCGGAAGGACAGGAATTGTATCAGATAAAAACCATAAAAAACAGCTTGTTCTGTGTGGGCCTGCGGCTTGCCTTTGCGAATAGTCCCCGAGCCTGTGAGCCTGTCGGCTCCCGTCTCGCGTCCTCTCCGCTAAGGCGGCGGACGGTTTCCGCCCGCCCCACACAGAACAAGAGAAAAACCGGTAAAAACCCATTTGCAATGAAAGTTACATTCGTGGTTATCTTGATGGCATCAAGGTCTCACGGGTTTTTAATGGTTTTTCCCTTGCGATGTTTGAAGCGGGCGGGAACCGACCGCAGCCGCAGGGATTAAAGGCGAGCAAAAGCCGAGAGGCTTTTAGGCTCGGCGTTAAGACTGGCGGCGTAGCCCTTGGGCTTCAAACGGAGCAAGATGTTTTTCATGGTTTTTATCCATAACCCTTTGCCTGTACCAGCCCATTTGACAACAAACAAAGCGCATAAAAAGCAAAGTCTGCATTGCAAAATGAAAGCGATGAGTTAAAAAACAATGACAAACGGCAGATTTTTGGCCTTTGCCCTTGCAAATACGAAAAATGGGCGTAACTTTGCATCGTGTTTTTCATAGTATTAGATTTAAGGTTAATAAGGTTGGGATACAGAGGTATCCCATTTTTTTTGCCCTTATCCTATGTGCCCTTGCGGCGTTTTTCGTAACTTTGCAAGTAGGAAAACGCGGAATAATCCAAACTCAATAAATATTTTATACTTATGGCATTCTTAACAAACGACAAGTTAGTTATCGTTGGTGCAGCCGGCATGATCGGCTCCAACATGGTACAGACCGCCCTTATGATGGGCCTGACGTCAAACATCTGCCTCTACGACGTGTTCTCTGCCGAAGGCGTGGCAGAAGAAATGCGCCAGAGCGGTTTCGGCAACGTGAACATCGTGGCTACGACCGACGTGGCAGAGGCTTTCAAGGACGCTAAATACATCATCTCCTCCGGCGGCGCCCCCCGCAAGGAAGGCATGACGCGCGAAGACCTCCTGAAAGGCAACTGCGAAATCGCCGAACAGCTCGGCAAGAACATCAAGACCTATTGCCCCGACGTGAAGCACGTGGTCATCATCTTCAACCCCGCCGACCTCACGGGTCTCGTAACGCTGCTCTACTCTGGCTTGAAGCCCTCGCAGGTAACAACCCTCGCCGCCCTCGACACCACGCGCTTGCAGAGCGCACTGGCCAAGAAGTTCGGCGTGATGCAGGACGAAATCACGGGTTGCGCCACCTACGGCGGCCACGGCGAGCAGATGGCCGTGTTCGGCAGCAACGTGAAGGTTGCCGGCCGCGCTCTGCACGACATTATCGGCACGCCCGAGTTTACCGAAGAGGAATGGGAGCAGATGAAGAAAGACGTTACGCAGGGCGGTGCAAAAATCATCGAGCTCCGTCGCCGCTCTTCTTTCCAGAGCCCCGCATACCTCAGCGTTGAGATGATCCGTTCCGTGATGGGCGGCGAAAAGTTCCGCTTCCCCGCCGGTACGTACGTGAACAACGAGAAGTATCAGAACATCATGATGGCTATGGACACCACGCTCGACACCACGGGCTGCCACTACGAGATGCCGAAGGGCGAAGCCGCCGAAATGGCCAAGCTCGACGCTTCTTACGCCCACCTGTGCAAGATGCGCGACGAACTCGTTACGCTCGGCATCGTGCCGGCTATCAGCGAATGGAAGAGCATTAACCCCAATCTCTAAGGATTTTATTTCTCATCCATACAAAAAAGCGGATGTGTCAGTGATGACACATCCGCTTTTGGTATATCTGCATTATCTGTATCAATACTTAAACGAGCTTCCGCCGAGGAACTCGCGCAGGAGCGAGGTGGGGGGCAGGCCTTTCGTGGAAATAGGTTTGAGATAGGAGAGGAACTTGCGCAGGCGGTAGGCCTCGGAATACTCGGGCGCGTTTTCCGGCACCTGTTCCAAGAGCGGCAGGGCCTGCGATCGCAGGGCAGCAAACTCGAAGAGCAGCGCGGTGTTGATCATCACGTCGGCTTGTTCCTGATAAGGGAATATCCAGCGCTCCTCGCCCGCACGCACCGCCGGCCAGCGGCTGATGGTGTCCTGCGCCGAATAGCCGCGGTATTTGTAGTCGCGCACGATGCGGCGCAGCAGGCGGTTGTCGGTGGTGGGAATGTAGTTGTGGTCATCGAGGAGAATGGTGGTAAGCGCAGAGGCGTAGATCTTGAATTTGTTTTCCTCGGGAATGTCCTTTGTGAGCATAGGGTTGAGGGCGTGGATGCCTTCGAGAATAAGCAGCATGTCGGGGGCGAGGCGCAGGCGGTTGCCGCTCTTCTCGCTCAGTCCCGTCTGGAAGTTGTAGCGCGGCAGCTCCACCTCCTCACCTTGCAGCAGGGCGTTCATCTGCTGGTTGAAAAGCGGAATGTTCATCGCCTCGATATGCTCGTAGTCGAAGTCGCCAGCGGCGTTGCGTGGCGTTTTCTCGCGGTCCACGAAGTAGTCGTCGAGCGACACGGGGATAGGCTTCACGCCGCAGGCCATGAGCTGCACCGAGAGGCGTTTGGAGAAGGTGGTCTTGCCGCTCGACGAAGGACCGGCGATGAGAATGACTTTAAGCTTGGGATTGGCGGCGATGCGGTCGGCGAGCTGGCTGATTTTCTTTTCCTGCAAAGCCTCCGTCACGTTGATAAGCTGGTTGGTAAGGCCGAGGTCGTTGGCCTTGTTGAGTTCGCCAATGGTGCTCACGCCGAGGATTTCCTGCCAGCGGTGCTGCTCGCGGAACACGTCGAACATCTTGCTCTGTTCCACCATGGGGCGCAGCTGCTCGGGGTTTTCGGGGTCGGGCAGGCGCAGCAGCAGCCCGTCGCCATAAGGCACCACGTCGAAGAGCGTGATTTGCCCCGTACGGATGAGCAGCGAGCCGTAGAAATAGTCCGCCACGTCGTCGAGCGTGTAGTAGTTGGTATAGAGCGAGCCGAGGCCTTCGAGCAGTTTCGCCTTGTTTTCAAGCCCGTGCTCGCGGAAGAGGGCGATGGCTTCGGAGGTGTGGCACGTGACGCGGTGGAACGGCAGGTCGGCATCTACTATTTCCTGCATACGGCGGCGGATCAAGCCCGCGTCGAACTCGCCGTCGAGGCGGCAGTAGTAGCCGTTGCTCACGGGCGTGTCGATGCGCAGGCGGCCTTTGGGGTAGAGGTCGTGCACGGCCTTGTAGAGCACGAAGAAGAGCGAGCGCGTGTAGGTGCGCATGCCCGAAGGCGAGGTGACGTCAAGAAACTCGATGTCCTTGTCGTTGAAGAGCGCGAAGTGCAGCCCTTCCACCTTGTTGTTCACCTTGGCGCTGGTCACGCCGTGCGGCATCTTGATTTCCAGCAGTTCGTACACCTCTTCGAGGTTGAAGCCGAGGGGCACGCGGTGCGTGCGTCCCGTATTCTTGCAAAAGATAGTTACAGTTTTTCCCATAGTGGTTATGGTTTGTATTTACATGGTAATCAAAGGGATTATAGACAAAAACATTCAAAACCGCTTGCACCGTTTGAAGCCCAAGGGCACGCCGCTGGTCTTAACGCCGAGCCTGTGAGCCTAAACGGCTCACGCTCGCCCTTAATCCCTGCGGCTGCGGTCGGTGCCCGCCCGCTTCAAACGACGCAAGCAAAAAACAGAAAAAAGTGGACGATTACTTTTTACTGTAAATAGTAAGGACGAAATGCTTTACTTTTTTCTGTTTTTTGCTTGTCCTGTGTGGGCGGGCGGGAACCGACCGCAGCCTTAGCAGATT